>JAFWWX010000230.1 GCA_017517985.1 Clostridia bacterium
GGTGCGGTTATTCTCATAACCTATATCTTTATGCTCAAATACACAAAACCCGTAGAGTACAAACGGTAAAGGAGGCGGTTAAATGGTTGGAGTTATAACAGGAGTGTTCTGCGGTATTGCCGCATATTTCATCTTGGCAGATATTTACCGCATACCGTATATGCGAACTTCAAAGGCTGTCAACAACCTTGCAAAACAGCAGAAAGAAAAGACAAGCAGCCTTGATGTATGGCTTTCAAACATAGCCTCATTTATCGCAAAGAAAATACACCTTAACGAGTTCAAGCGTATGCAGCTTGAATCGGATTTGAGAACAGCACAGATGAACATTTCCCCCGAAATGTTTATGGCTAATGCTATTGTTAAATCCCTTATTGTCGGTATCTTCGCAATACCGATGCTTTTCATATTCCCCATTCTCTCTCCCGTAATTCTTTTTCTTGCGTTCATTCTTTACCGAATGAATATGAAAGGAATTGCAAACCGAATTAAAGCAAAAAGAGCCAAAATCGAATATGAGTTTCCCCGCCTTGTATTCAAGATTGAAAAGAGTATATCTCACAACAAGGATGTACTTGGTATGCTTAAATCATTTGCACCTCACGCTTGTCCCGAACTCAAACACGAGCTTGATATTACAGTAGCGGATATGCGTTCCGGTAATCTTGAAGTAGCCATAACAAGACTTGAATCAAGAGTAGGCTCACCGCTTATGAGTGATGTATGCCGAGGACTTATTGCCCTTGTCAGAGGTGACGACAACACGGTTTATTGGTCATCTCTCTCAATGAAGTTTGCGGATATTCAAAGACAGCAGTTAAGGCTTGAAGCACAGAAGATACCCAAAAAGACAAAGAAACTCTCAATGAGTTTGCTTGTCTGCTTTATGCTTATGTATGTTGTTGTCATCATCTCACAGATTATCAGTTCTGTCGGCGTTCTTTTCGGATAACGGAGGTGAAAGGATATGAAGAAACTTATTACTTCCCGAAAGGGCGAAGGCTATATTGATGTGGCTATCGGCTTGGTTGCACTTATGATGGTGCTTGTAGTAACCCTTAACATCTATTCCTTTTTAACACTCAAGCAGGATATGGACGAGATCAGCGGACAGCTTATTGAAACTGCCGCATTTACAGGCTCATTCGGTGATGAGTTTGAGGAACGGTGTGAGGAACTTAAAGACACTTTCTTTGATTTTGATGTAACCACTTCTGCAACAGAATACTATAACGAAACATACCAGCGTGTGCAGCTTGGAGATACGATGACTCTGACAATCTCTGTTCATACCTATGTGCAGGGCGTCGGTGCCTTTAAAATACCCATTACAGTACAAAGTACAAGGTCGGGTATTTCGGAAAAGTATTGGAAGTAGGTGACGGAAAATGAAGATATTGAAAGACACCAAAGGCGAAGGCTATGTATCAATATGTGTACTAATCATCGTAATTGTCGCTATCTTCTCAAGCATTTTCACTTATGCATCCGCAATCTCGGTTATCAATGTCACACGGGAAAACAGCAAGGTTGTTTTAGATAATTTCGTCACCACAAACTCCACTCTTATATTCAACAGCATAAAGCAAGGTAACGACTACACCGAAACACTTGATTTCCCCGAATACACAGAAAAGCTCTGTGAATTTTGCACATTGGATTTATCTGCCGATACGCTGTATAGTTATGACACAGACGGCAATCTGCAATATTCAATGACACTTCCTCAAATGAGTTTTCAAAAGGATAATCAGCTTGAAATATGTGTCAGATATACCGTTTCTGTGCCGATACAGTTTGCAGGGAAAACGGTTACGACTGCAAATGTACCGATAGAAATTGTATCAATATTAACCGAAAAATTTTAATTGTTTAGGAGGCAAAAGAAAATGAAAGACAATTCAAACTCAAA
>JAFWWX010000231.1 GCA_017517985.1 Clostridia bacterium
CCTACCTGTACTACACTGGGCTTCACAACATATACCTGCGAAGACTGTGGAAACAGTTATGTTGGCGATTATGTTGATATGACAGAACATAACTACAGCAAGGAAACTGTAGAGCCAACTTGTACTGAACACGGATATGCAGTATATACCTGTCCTGATTGTGGCAAGTCCTATATTGGCGATTATAAGGATAGCCTTGAGCATACATATACCGAAACTGTAATTGCTCCTACATGTACTGAAATGGGTTACACTATTTTCAAGTGTAATGATTGCGATGATGAGTACAAAGGTGATTACACCGACAAGCTTCCTCACGATTATGATAAGGCTGTAACTGAGCCAACTTGCACAGAATTCGGTTATACCACTTATTCTTGTAAGAACTGTGATGATGAATATGTTGCAGATTACACAGATAAGCTTGCACACAAATATGAAACAGTTGTAACTGCTCCTACTTGCTTAACAATGGGATATACCACATACACCTGCGAATGCGGCGACACTTATAAAGCAGATTACAAGGAGCCTTTAGGACATACTCCGTCAGACTGGATTATTGATACACCTGCAACTATCCAGAATGCCGGCGCTAAGCATATCGAATGCTTAACATGTGGCATCGTACTTCAGTCTGCTGATATTGCCCAGCTCGTTGATGAAGACCGCACAGATGAGGATGGTGAAGCTTCGGTAGGTAGCTATAGCATCATTCTGACAGACTCAAAGAATATCCCTATCTTCAACAGCGATATTACAATTGATGTCAACGACAATGTTACTATAAAGCTTCCCGCAGGAAGACTTCTGGACTATGAAGACCAGACAACTATCACAGTATTCCATACTGAAACTCAGGAAGCTGTAACTGACCTTCAGATCTTCATTTATGATGCATCAAACAATGCTGCAACAGGCGCAACTGATGCAAATGGTCAGCTCAAGGTTCCTAACAATCAGTCCTCTACAGGAGACGATAACGGTACTATCGGAAAGGATGAAAACGAAGACAAGTTCACTTTCGTTGTTCGTGTATCCGATAAGGAAAATGTTGTGATTCCTGATTGTGACATTTATATCGGTGAAAGCAACAATATCGTAGTTGACCTTCCTGAAGGCGTAAAACCTTCTGCTGAAGCTCCCGTAATCGTAACAGTTGAAGACCAGTATGGTAATCCTCAGAAAAATGTTACCATCATTGCTCTCGGCGACAACGATTATATAGAAAAAGGCAAGACCGACATCTACGGTCGCGTAACTCTTCCGATGGTAAGTGAAGGCTTTACCAATAATCAGGGACATGTAACAGTGGACAATATCAATGTTATTGTCAGCGATGAAATCGGTCTGATAGCTGATGCTTTTGTTAAGCATAATGAAGACGGCACCATTTCGGTTATTCTTCCTGAAGGCAAAACTATTAGCCACGCAAACAGAACAACCATCACAGTTCTTGACTCCGAAGGTCTTGCAATTGTTGGTAAAACAATTACCGTAACTGACCTCGAAGAAAAGACTTACACTGCTGCAACAGATGAGACCGGCATAATTGTTGTTCCTCCTCTTTCGGAAGACTACTCAGATGAAACCGGTATGGCAGCAGTAAACGGTTACACTGTACTTATCACAGATGAAACAAAGCCTATCGAAAATGCTTTTGTTGAAATGATTGATGGCGTTATCAGTGTAATTCTTCCTGACGGTGTAGTATTTGACTACCACAACAGAATCACTGCAGAAATTAAGGATACCGAGGGTAATCCCGGAGTAGGTATTACCGTAAACTTTACCGACGGTAATAAAAATAACGAATCTGTTGTATCTGATGAAAATGGTAAGGCAATTGTACCTCCTGTTCATAAGGACATGACCGATGTCGAAGGTAAAGCAAAGGTTAATGGTTATAACGTAGTTATTACTGATGAAACCAAGCCAATTGCTAATGCGTTTATTGAAATGGTTGATGGTAAAATCAGTGTGAAGCTTCCTGAAGGAGTTACATTCGATTACCACAACAGAATTACTGCAGTTGTAACTGACAGTGAAGACAAGCCTGTCAAGGATATGAGTGTAACTTTCACTGACATGGAAAACAAGAGTGAAACTAACCTGACCGATGAAAACGGTAAGGCGGTTGTTCCTCCTGCGAACATCGACTACACTGACATTAACGGATTTGCTCAGGTTGACGGATACTCTGTAACCATCAAGGATGAAAACGGGTTCATTGAAAAAGCATTCGTTACTCATACTGCTGACGACAAGCTTGACATTAAGCTTCCCGACAATCTCCTGATCCAGTATTCTAATAGAATCACTGTTCAGGTAACTGACAGAGAAACACAGGCGCCTGTTAAGGACCTCGCGGTCACTATAAACGAAGTCCTTGTTCCAACTGAGTCTGAGGAAGAAACTCAAAATCCTGACTCTTCAGAAAATAATCCGGATGCGCCTGGTGCAGGTACATCTAATGAAAATGAGTCTGACAAAACTGCACCTGAAGCAAAGACCATGACCGGTACGACCGACGCCAAGGGTGTTGTAGTATTCCCGCCGCTTAACGAGGATATTACTGACAACGAAGGTAACTCCGGTATCGAAGAAACTAAACCGGGCGCTGGCGAAGATACTGACGGTGACGGAAAAGAAGACAAACCGGGTGCTGATGTAACAACAACTTATAAAGTTCTCGTAAATGATACAAAGGGTGTCATCGGTGATGCGCTCGTTAAAATCGAGGACGGCAAAGTAACTGTTACACTTCCTGATGGAAAGACATTAACAACCAGCAACCAGACAACTGTAACTGTAAAAGATAACGAAGATAAGGCCGTTAAGGGTGTATCTGTTACTATCAAAGATAAAACCACATCCAAATCCGGTACTACTGATGCAAACGGTAAGGTAACTCTTCCTGTTAAGTCATCCGGTGGTGGTGGCGGCAGCTACTCCGGTGGCGGTGGTGGCGGTGGTTCTTATTCGTCCACAACCATTAAAGTTGTAGATAAAGACGGTAAGACAGTATCCGTATCAAGATCCACAGCAACCAATAAAGCTACCCTTACTCTTCCTGCAGGCAAGAATCTTTTGAAGGATGATAACTATTACGAAATCACAGTTACATCCGGCTCAAAGGCAAAGGCAGATTATACTATCGTTCTCAAAGACCGTAACGGAAACGAAGTAACAGGTGTTACTGATGATGATGGTAAAATCACACTTCCCGGTGTTGAACACAAATCATACATCTTCGGTTATCCGGATGGAACCTTCAGACCGAACGGCAATATGACAAGAAGCGAAGCTGCAGCAATCTTTGCGCGCCTCATCGCAGAAGCCAAGGGCGAAACTATCTCTGGTAAATCTTCCTTCAAGGATGTTGCATCTGGTGAATGGTATGCATCTTATGTTGCATATCTGGAAAAATATGATGTAATCAAGGGCTATGCGGATAATACATTCCGCGCAGACAATCAGGTTACACGTGCAGAGTTTGTTGCAATGAGCGTTCGCTACTATGACTTATTCAGTGATCTTCCTACAGTGTCCAACACAAAGAAATACAGCGATGTATCTTCTAACTATTGGGCAGTGAAAGAGATTTCTGTAGCAAAAGAAATTGGCTGGCTTAACGGATACGCTGACGGTACATTCCGTGGTGATAATGAAATCACTCGCGCAGAAGCCGTTACAGTTATCAACCGTGCAACTGGACGTACTCCTGATAAGGAGCACATCAATGAGAACTATACCAAGCTTAACAGATTCACTGATGTGACTGATAACAATGCATGGTTCTTCTATGATTGCATGGAAGCTTGCAATACTCATTTAGGCGCAACAACTTCTGACGGTGAAAATTGGATAGACTAATCTGAGTTTTAAGTCCGGAGGGGGTAACTCCTCCGGACGATTATAAAAAGAAGGTGAAAATGATGAAAACTAAGATTTTCAGTATGGTATTTGCCATACTCATGTTGTGTTGCAGTATGACCACAGCATTTGCTGCTCAGGGAACCGATGGTGATGAGCTCCATGTGGTCGAAGCACAGAAACTTGAAATTCAACTCGGCACAGAATGGGCTGGTGTGGAATTCATGCTCAGAACCGATGCCGGAGTATATCCCGGAGTAATTCCCGTAGATGAAACCGGCGTACTTTCATTGGAAATTGGCGGTAGCAAGACTTATATCCTTTCGTGTTTACAGTCTTCCGTTGATATTCCGGACCTTACATTGTTGCAGGCTCCTGTCACAAGCGAGACTGAACCCGACAAAGATGATTTGGTAGATATCAAAGATAAAGAACCTGCGGTTCCTACTTCTCACATAATTATGTTTGTCGGAGGAATTGTAATAGCAATTGGAATATTAGTTGCAATTTACATATCCAACAAAAACAGACAAATTGTGCAAGATGACGACGAAGATGATGATTTTTAAGAAAATTCTTTCTCCAGACTGAGATAGAAAGCAAAAATCAAAACTTTGGGTAAATATTTTGTGCAAAACATAAAAACTTTACTAATCGGCTTGACAAATGGATTATATTTTGCTATACTATAACCGTGACAGGAGCTTGCATCCAGGCTCTCGGTACATCGGACGAATTCCCGGTGTTAGACTTGTTCTTGGAAGTGGCAAGGAACCGTTACGGATTTAGCGCACTGAGCGATCCATAATGATGCAAGCCAAATTGAATATTAAAGCCGGAGGGCTGCTTAATACTTTACAGAGTCAATCGTTGGGATGAGACACCAAAATTCCCGACACTATGGCTCTGTATTGTTATTTTTGCAGACTTTCCGGCTTTTTTCATTATAACAGGAGGTAATTAATTTGAATAAAAAGACTAAAAAAAGAAAGGGATTAAGCGCTGCACCTACCCGTTGTCCGTACTGTGGTAGTAGTGTAGTTTTCAGAAGTGCTGACGGTATCTACCAGGATAACAGTCGCGGCATGATGCTCTATGTATGCTCACATTATCCCCAGTGCGATGCTTATGTAAGAACGCACGCAGGTACAAAGATTCCTGTTGGCAGCATGGCAAACCATGAACTCAGAAGCTTACGTAAAACAGCGCATCACTATTTTGATCAGTTACATAAATCCGGATTCATGACCAAGGATGATGCATATTACTGGCTCGCAAGCATCATTGATGCTCCGATGTCACAGGCTCATATCGGATACCTTAGCGAGTATTACTGTAAGCAGGTTATTGAGAAGAGCAAAGAATATCTCGAAAGGTGCCGTAATAAACGAAAAAACTTTAATCTTTGTAAAGGAGGTGCAATGGCATCATGAAATTAACTGCAGCACAACAAAAGTTGGTAGAAGATAATCTCGGTTTGGTGGGTAAGGTTATTGCGCAAAAGGTCCATGGGCTTCACAATATCCCGTACTATACCTATGATGATCTCTTCCAGATTGGATGTATAGGACTTAGTAAAGCAGCAGCAACAGATAAAGGCGGCGTGTTTTCTACCTACGCTTACAGACTCATTTGGAATGAAATCTGTGACGCTCTCGTGTA
>JAFWWX010000232.1 GCA_017517985.1 Clostridia bacterium
GTCTTGCTTTTCCAATTGAGCATATATGGCATATTATTGTGGTTACTTCAAAATCCGGATTTTCTACATCCGCGCAGTCCCGAAGAAGCTTTACCCCTTCGGTTCTGAATTCATTATAAGTCATTTTTATTCCTTTGCTCGGTTACTGTTGGTTGTCCTGTGACACATCCGGCTCCTGTGTTTTTTCTTCTGATGTATCGCCGGTATTACTGCGTGCGTCTTCCGCTGATATATCTTCCATGTTCTCCGCTTCTTCAAGCTCCGATACTATTTCCGGATAAACATCAGGAAGCGAAGCTTTGAGTGAACGGATTGCTACCTCTATCATATCGTCTGTAGGCTCTTTTGTTGTAAGTCTCTGCACCCAAAGACCAGGCGCTGAAATAACTCTTACAAAGGCGTTGTCGTGTCTGCCGGCATATCTTATAAATTCATAGCCAAGACCTACAATAACCGGCAGCGTAAGAAGCTTTAACACAAGATATATTCCGTCTTTAAGATTTGCAAAGGGAATTGAAATAAGAATCCCCAGCACCATCATAACAACAAGAAAGCTTGTTCCGCATCTGGGGTGGAATCTTGACTGTTTTCTTACATTTTCAACAGTCAGCTCCTCATAGCTCTCATGGCAGAATATGGACTTATGCTCTGCTCCGTGGTACATAAAGGTACGCTTCATATCCGGAATGAGAGTTACAAGTGCGATATATAAAAGGAAAATGATAATTCTCATAACGCCCTGAATGGCACTTTTAAGTACGGCAAAAGCATAGTTTACCTCAACCATTTCAGAGGTAACAACAAAATTTGAAATGAACTTCGGAAGCCACATGAACAGCACAACCGAAAGGACAAGTCCGAGAATTGTTCCGAGAACAGATGCGATCACCGCAATACTCTTTCCAAAGGTTTTAGTCAGCCATTTCTCGAATTTTGATTCCTCCTGCTCCTCAAGTCCAAGCATATCCGCAGACCTGTTAAGAGTATCAATACTCAGCATCATTGAATCAATAAATCCAACAATTCCTCTGATAAAAGGAATACGGAAAAATTTGTTCTTTGCAGTAAGCGGCTTTGAGTCTCTGACATCGGTGCGAATTTCGCCCTTGCTGTCACGGACCGAAATTGCAATTTTGTCCTTTGACTTCATCATTACGCCCTCAAGCACTGCCTGGCCGCCGGTTGAGCCAAGACGCACATCTGCGCCTGTGCATTTTTTCTCTGCCATAATACATCCCTCTCTTTCAGAATTTTATATATTGTGAATAAAATTTTCTTTTCTGTTAAGCTATTATAGCTTTATTTTTGTACTATTTCAACAATAAACTATGAATTATCTTCTGCTGCTTATTTTTTTACACTTTTGAAACATTGGCGATTTATAAAATACAATTTTCCCCCATTTCAATAGCCTCTACCACTTTGTTTATTATCTTCTTTAAAAGAATAAACCTCCCACGGCAATTTTCTGCCACAGGAGGTATATTTTTAAGCCTGTATTTTATTGTGCCGAGCCGTTGTCTTTATCTTTCCTCTCTGAAGTAAGGAAGTCCAAGACTTTTCGGAGGATAATTTTCCTTCTTGTCCTTGATGCTTGTAATAATAAGAACAACAACTGTAACAAGGTAAGGAAGCATATTGAATACTGCCATCGCAGAAGGATTTTTTGATACACCGGGAATATATGCGGTAGCAATGTAAAGCCCTCCGAATATAAATGAGCCAAATATACCGGCAATTGGCTTCCACACAGCAAAAATTACAAGTGCAACAGCAAGCCAGCCTCTGTCACCAAAGCCACCGCTTGTCCAAGTACCACCGGTATAGTCCATAGTGAAATAAAGTCCGCCAAGACCTGCAATTGCTCCACCGATAATAGTAGCAAGATATTTATACTTTATTACATTAATACCCGCCGCATCAGCAGATGCAGGATTTTCTCCGACAGCACGAAGCGAAAGTCCCACGCGAGTACGCATCAAAACTATTGCAGCAATAAGTGCAATTATTATCGCCAGATAAACAAGGAATCCGTATCCAAAAACAATTTCCCCCAAAGCTCCCATTTTATCCGCAAAAGGAAGTGAAGTTCTAAAGTAATCTGCCGTTGTTTTTACAGATATGCTCTCGCCGTTTCCAAATATTTTTGTTGCAGTCCCACCAAAAAAGTCACCAAAGCCTATACCGAAGGTAGTAAGTGCAAGACCTGTTACATTTTGATTTGCACGAAGAGTTATGGTAAGGAAGCTATATATAAACGCACAGAGTGCGGAGCCAATGAGCGTGAAAATAAGCGGAATTATTATACACCAGATTACTTTCGGGTTGGAGGTGTTTATCTCATAAAGGTAAGCACCCAGGATGCCCATACTGCCGCCTACATACATAATACCGGGAATCCCCAGGTTCAGATTGCCGGATTTTTCTGTAATTATCTCTCCGGTCGAACCATAAAGAAGCGGAATCCCCTGTACTATCGCGCTGTTGATAATTGTACCAATCATTTCCTGTGTTCCCCTTTCGTATTTGCTTGAATTTTGTAATTTGCAAAAAACTCACAGCCGATAACAAAGAAAAGCACTATTCCAATAATAATTCCTGTAATGCTTGAATTATCAAGTTTACAATCCTCTATAAACTGGCTTGAGCCTATTTCAAGGAAAACTATAAGGAATGACGCTGCCGTCATAATAATCGGGTTGAATTTTGCAAGCCAGGAAACCATAACCGCCGTAAAACCGATACCGCCTATTGTATTTGCATTGACAGTGCAGTCCTTACCAACAGCAAATATAAATCCTACAAGACCGCAAAGCAGCCCGGAAATTGTCATAGTACGCAACACAACTTTTTTTACATTAATACCGATATATTTCGCAGTATTTTCACTTTCTCCGACAACAGAAATCTCATATCCGTGCTTACTAAATTTTAGATATACAAACATAAGTACTGTTAAAACGACTGAGATTATAAGAATAAGTCCATACCTTGACCCAAAAATTTCCGGAAACCAGTAACGCTGCCCCTCAAAAGGACTCTGTATAGAACGGATAACATTGGAACCGCTTTTATCAATAAATGGGATACTGAAAAGAACAAGTTGCATCGCAATGTAGTTCATCATAAGGGTAAACAAAGTTTCGTTTGTTCCGAATTTTGCCTTAAAAATTGCAGGGAGCAATCCCCATATACAACCACTGATCATAGCAGCCACAGCTATTACAACAAGGGTCATCCACATAGGCAGTGTATCACCAAGTATAAACATAAGTATTACTGAAACCAATGCACCGACAAGCGCCTGCCCCTCCGCGCCAAGATTCCAGAATTTCATTTTAAATGCGGGGGTAACCGCAAGGGAAATGCATTGAAGTATAGAAACATTCATAACCATCTGCCATATTTTTCTACTTGTTCCAAAATTTCCATATAGCATTGATTTAATAAGCTGGGATGCATTTCCGTTAGAGGAGTTTCTTGTTACGGAAAGAATAACAAGAGTACATATAATAAGAGACGCTATTATTGCCAGTGCTCTGATAAGCACAGAGCCTATGGGGGATATTGCATCGCGTTTTACAATGTGAAAGCCAAAGCCTCGCCCCGTATTTTTTCTATTAGTCACCGCAAGCACCTCCCTTGATATTTTCCGAAGCATCTTTTCCTTCGTACGTACCAACTGCCATAGTCATATAATAACCTATCTGCTCCTTTGTGGCTGTTCTTGCATCCAGAACGGCACTTATCTGCCCCTGGCAAAGAACCATAATTCTATCACAAAGTTCAAGCAACACATCAAGATCCTCGCCAACAAATATTACAGCAACGCCCTTCTTTTTCTGGTCGTTAAGAAGATTGTATATCATATACGAGGAGTTAATATCAAGACCTCTTACCGGATATGCAGCCATAAGCACAGTGGGAGCCGCCGCAATTTCCCTGCCGACAAGCACCTTCTGAACATTACCGCCGGAAAGTCTTCTTCCCGGTGTTTTTTCATCAGGAGTTGCAATCTTGAGTCTTGAAATTATATCGTTTGCAAGATCTTTAGGTCCCTTTCTGCTCAGGAACATCCCCCAGCCTTTTCTGTAGCTCCTTAGCATCATATTATCAACTATATCCATATTTGCCACAAGTCCCATTCCAAGTCTATCCTCCGGTACAAAGGAAAGACGCACACCCATATCTCGAATCTGCATAGGTGTTTTATCCTTAAGGTTTTCCCTTACATTTTCAGGACTTATATAAAATACATTACCCTGCTGAACCTTCTGAAGTCCGGAAATGGATTCAAGAAGCTCTCTCTGTCCGCTTCCTGCAATTCCGGCAATACCAAGTATTTCTCCGGACTTTGCTGTGAAGTTTATGTTCTTAAGAACTGTCAAACCCTCTCTATTTTTGCAGTGAAGATTCTCAACGACAATTCTATCAGTGCAGTTCTTAGGCTCTGTTCTTTCAATATCCAGAAAAACCTTTTCTCCAACCATCATTTCCGTAAGCTCGGATTCATTGGTTTTTGCTGTTTCGACCGTTCCAACATATTCGCCCTTACGAAGTACAGAAACTCTGTCAGAAAGGCTCAGCACCTCGTGAAGCTTGTGAGTAATGATAATTATTGCCTTCCCGTCATCACGCATGCGACGAAGAATTTTAAAAAGTCTTGACGTTTCATTTGGCGTAAGAACCGCAGTAGGTTCATCAAGTATAAGAATATCCGCCCCTCTGTAAAGAACACGAATAATTTCCACTGTCTGCTTTTCAGATACGGACATCTCATATATCTTCTTTTTCGGGTCAATGGCAAAGCCGTATTTGTCGCCTATTTCTTTAACCTTTTTTTCTGCCTTTTTTATATCATATCTTCCCTGTTCATCAAGTCCGAGAATAATATTTTCCGTTGCAGAAAAGACATCAATCAGTTTGAAATGTTGATGAATCATACCGATTTTGTTGTTAAAAGAATCCTTCGGCGATTTTATTTCCACATACTTGCCGTTAATATATATAGAACCTTCATCCGGGTAGTAAATTCCGGAAATCATATTCATAAGCGTAGTTTTTCCGCTACCATTTTCTCCCAGAATCGCAAGTATTTCACCTTTATTTACGGAAAGGCTTACGTTTTTGTTCGCAACTACCTTTCCAAAGGTCTTTGTTATATTTTTAAGCTCAATTGCAACATTATTGCTCAAATATTTTCCCTCCCGATAATTCACGGTTATCCTTACCTGTTTCAAACTTATTTTTTGTGAGGATTAAAAAATACATTTACTAAAAACGGCGGGGCGAAACTGCCCCGCCATCATTTTGTGCTTTTTACTTAATGGTAATACCGTCAATATCTATATCAAAGTAAGGAGCGCTGCGGTATTCGGATTCGTGGAAGTAGCCATTGGAAACAACATTTGTGTCAGGAGTAAATGTTCCATCATCAATAACATCTGCCTTGTATTCTGTAAGCTTCTTGCCACCAACGGTAAATGTTTCTGTGTCAAACACCTTAATCTTACCGGAGATAAGCTTTTCTTTAACTTCCTCAAGCTTCTCCTGTGTGCCTTCAGCAGCAACTGTCTCATTAAGACCGAGAATCTGAACTACTCCATCTGCAAGACCCTTACAGAAGTCCTGACCTATAGGCTTACCTTCGATAGCCGCAGTGATAATATGCTCAAAATAGGGCTGCCAGTTAATCTTGGAGGAAACCAATGCTGTATTGGGACCCCAGTCTCTTGTATCAAGGTTATATGCAACATTGGGAACGCCTGCAGCTTCACAAGCCTTGGGAGCACCCTCTGAGTCTGCGTGCTGTGAAATAAGAACGCATCCGCCTTCAATAAGAGCGTTAGCAGCTTCCTTTTCCTTAGCTATATCAAACCATGAGGTTGTAAATTTAACATCCATTGTAACTGTGGGGCAAACAGACTTTGCACCAAGATAGAAGGAAGTGTAGCCGGACTTAACTTCAGCATAGGGGAATGCACCAACATAACCCATCTTAGCCTGGTCTGCTGTAATTTTACCGGAGTCTATCATTTCGTTAAGCTTAAGACCTGCAGCAACACCCACGAGGTATCTGCCTTCATAAATGTTTGCAAATGCATTATAGAAGTTACCGATACCGGAGGAATGACCTGTAGTACCTGTAGCGTGACAGAAACGAACATCCGGGAATTCTACCGCAGCCTGCTTTATAAAGCTTTCGTGACCGAAAGAGTCAGCGAAAATAACATCACAGCCTGCATCAGCAAGGTCAGCAGCTGCTTCATAGCAGTCATTTGATTCGGGAACATTTACCTTGTAAATAACCTGATCATCTCTAAGTCCAAGAGACTTCTGGGCAGCCTTTGCAGCGTCAAGGAAGTTCTTGTCATAAGTTGAGTTTTCATCGTGAAGGAATATAAAACCAACCTTTATATCCTCCTTGGCAACCGGGTCAAAGGAGCTTTCAACAAATGGCTTAGCCTTATTGCCTGTATCCTCGTCATTTCCTTTCTTATCTCCGCCACAGGATACAAGACATCCCGCAGCAAGCACTGTTGCCATAAGAAGCGCAAAAATCTTTTTCATTTTTTAACCCTCCTGCCGTTTTCGGCAAAATTTAATATATGTAAATAAAATTTACACCAAAAGGAAAAAATATACACCTATAATTACAATTTAACGGTTTCTGAATATAATACTGTCATCCGTCATTTCGTCGACTATCGCAAGAGATTCAACTCTTATGCCCATAGCCCTGATTTCATCTCCACCGTTCTGGAATCCCTTTTCAATTGCGATTGCAGCACCGCAAATTTCAACTCCTGCGTCACGGCAGATACTTATAAGCCCCTTAAGAGCCATTCCGTTTGCAAGGAAATCATCAACAAGAAGCACCTTGTCGCCGTCTTTAAGGAACTGCCTTTCCACAATTACCTGACTTACATTTTTATGGGTAAAGGAAACGACATCTGTGCAGTACACCTCACCGGAAACATTCTTTGACTTGTTCTTTTTCGCAAAAACGACCGGAACATTCATATATATTGCCGCCCCCATTGCTATAGCAATACCGGAGGTTTCAATTGTGAGAATTTTATTTATTCCGCATCCCTCAAATAGTCTTGCAATTTCTTTTCCCATTTCGCAAAGGAACTGCACATCAAGTCTGTGATTTAAAAAATTCCCAACCTTAAGGATGTTCCCAGGAAGGACGGTACCCTCCTTAAGTATTTTTTCTTCAAGAGCCTTCAACTTATACCTCCGAGCCACACCGCATCCGGCAATATTGCACATTAAATTCGCTTAATTTTATCAGGGTAATTATACCACCGAACAATGCCTTTGTCAACAGATTTACTGCATTTTCTAATACAACTTGTTATATTTTGTCGTTTTTACCAAATAAAAAATTGTGCATACTTAACCCAATCCCTTATAATCGCAAACAGATAATTTACCATACATTTCACACTTTCAAAGAGTAAATTTTTTGCAAAACATAAAAAAAAGACAAATAGCATCAACAATGTGTCCCATGTCAAAAAAACGCATATTATATTAGTGAACAAATCTCACAAAGGACACTCTCTGCTATGCTGTATGAAATACTTATAATATTTGTATGTATGTTTGCCGCCCTGGGCATTGTGGAGCTTTCAGTATATTATTTCAACAGAATATGTTCATCAAAGCTCCCGCACAAGTTTTACATTCTTGCCGACAATTTTTCTGCCGAGGACGCAGAATATGTTATACGTTTTCTTGAAGGAACAATTGCGCGCTCCGGACTTGAGTCCGCCATAGAAGGTATCCGGCTTGGTGAAAACGCCGTAATA
>JAFWWX010000233.1 GCA_017517985.1 Clostridia bacterium
AGGTATGTGAAAAAACTATTTATCGAAGATAACATTGAGTTTACACTTGCTATCTTGTAGGTTCCCATTAAAAATTCTTTGTATGCTATAACATCTGATTTCTCAATTGCTCTATTATTACTCCATACATAGAATGTCGTTACATCTCTTATATACTTTTCTACTGTAACACTTGACTTTTCCTCATTTAAAAGATATTTTTTGAATTCTGATATTTGATTAAGTGTGATTGTTTTTTTCATAATATGACAACTCCTTTTAATAATATTTTACCTAAAGGTACTTATTTTATTTACGATGTTGCCAATGAATACTCTGTTACTAAATAAATACTTTTACGAATGTAAAATATTATTGCACCTTAATTATCCGTAGTTTGATTGCATGTATATCGTAATCCTCCCTTCCTGCTTGTAACAAACAATATCACACAAACTGCGAATAGTCCACACCTAAATCAAACAAAAAAAGAGCCGAACTTCGACTCTTTCAAAAAACAATATGAACTTAATTAAGGTTATTTATATATGCATCTAAAATATCTCCGGCAGCCTTCCTTTGTTTCGGTGTCAGCTTATCAAGCTTCTTTGTGATTTCATTATACACATATTCTTTGCCAGAAGATAACTCATTCCGTAGAATATAATCTGCGGACACATTCAAGGATTCAATAAGCTGAATAAAGATTTTCAAGCTCGGCATTTTCTCGCCTCGTTCAATCTCTCCAAGATACATCGTACCTATGTCAGCCATCTCTGCAAGTTTTTCTTGTGTGTAACCACACTCTTTACGCACTTCTCTGATTTTTGCGCCTAATTCAACCTTATCCATGTATCCACCTCCTAAGCAAATAGAATAGATTATACGCTATTATATTATATTTTATTTTTAGACGGAATAAGCCATTAGCCAACTTTCACGCCTATTCGCTAATATTTTTTTAATTAATTTGGATATAGTAAATGCAATATCAATACATTATAGGTTGACAATATCAATTGTATCATTATTTCTCTTCTAATTTTGTTTTATTCGCAAACAGCAGTATAATCTACAAAATTTGCAAGATAACATTTATAATTGCTAAAATTAGTGTAGACATTTGGCATAATTCTTGGTTTTAAATGTAATTTATTGCATAGTTTATTTTTAAGAACTTAATTTACTATTCATAATAATTTTTTACTTGAAAAAAAGATACCCCATTACTCATAATGAGCAATGGGGTATCACAACATCAAATTCAAATAATTCCTGTGTCGTAGGGAAATATTCACAAATCAATTTGCATATTCCCAAAAAACATTTAAACCTAAAGCTTCTGAAACAAATCTGAGAGGAAGGTAAGCTCTGTTATTTATAATTTTTGCAACAGTATCCATTTCAACCATTCTACCATCGGTAAATATTTTATTGTCACCGATTTTTACGGTTATAACGGTACCATCGACATCAATAATTGTAATACCTTGTGTTTGCTGGTTCCATATAACTTGACAATTCAACATTTCTGCCAAAGCTCTTATAGGAACTTGGGTTCTATTCTGTTCATCAATAAATGGTTTCATTTCTGCAAAAACAACAGGCTTATTATCCGCCTGAATCTGTAATTCTGTATCACCAACAATTACATTTACAGTACGAGGTGATTCTTTGCCCTGAATCATGTCTGGAGGTGTTATGGTTTTTACTGGTTTTGGAGTATCATCTGCAACAGTCAAAATAATATTGTTATTTTTACGGTCATAGGAAATGTCATAAGAAAATAATTTTTCCAAATCATCAATGCTGATATAAAGCAAATTATTCTTTGAATAAATTAGTTTATCTAAAGGCATACTTTTTCCATCAACAATAGCATTTTTAGAATTTGGAGTAATTATTATTTCTCTATTTCCATTAGATATTGTAACACTATTTTCTTCGTCTTCAGATAACACCTTATAGTCCATCATAGTCATAAATTCATCCATTGGAACAAGAACATCATCACTCTTGACAATTGGCTCACAACCAATCATAACTTCATAGCAATCGTTCCAATCAATAATAAGGACATTTTGACGATGTGAACTATTTTTTGTCATCGCTGTACTATCAACATCGTTCACAGCAAAAACGGTAAGATTTAAACAACAAACCAATATCAGCACCACAGAAATTATTGATGAAACCACTTTCTTATGTTTCATGACTTCAACCCTCCTTTTTTTAATGTAACTTATTACATTACATCAGCCAATGAACTTCCTCTATATGCGCGTGATGCTCCATCGATAGCTGTGTCAGAAGAATATCTTATAAAGTATGTTCCTGTCATTGGCTCATCATTAAATACATATCCGTAACCACCGCCAACAACTGTTATCCAGCTTGTAACGGGATCTGTTGCATTTTCGCCAGCATAGATACGCAATCTTGTTTTCTGACCTGAAGGCTGCTCATTATCTAAGTCAATATGAACATAACGAAATGAGCTATTTAATACAAATGCCATATCAATATAATATCCACCACCTGTATAATTGTTTGAAGGTGCTAAATCAGTTATATTCCATAAGCTTGATATACCTCTTGTTTGCGGTGTTTTTGCAGTATTAGTTGGAGCATCTGTAATTACAAATTTAAATCCTCCACCAATATCAATAACATCTCCCACTTGACCTTTGACTTCAATAACCTGTTCTGTATCAACAGAAGCTACTGAATCATTTTCAGCCGCTGATACGCCTACACACATAGCTGACAACGCCATTGCTGCTGTCAAACACATTGCTACTACCTTTTTAAACTTTTTCATAAAAATCGTCCTTTCCGTTTTTATAACGCAAACTTTAATTTCATATTTCGCAAAAAGGCTTATCCAGCATTGACAAAATAGCTTGTTTTGTATATACTTATAAGCGGAGATTCCACCGACAAATTCTTAAGTTTCCGTCAAGTTGCTTATGGTATTTGAAAAGTGGTTTCTCTTTTTGTTTATAAAGAATTTATATAGTTTAGCGTTATTATTGTAGATTTTTGGAATTAATCTCTAATACATATCTCCGTCATTAAATCTGTTATCACACACCTGAGTATATTCCATTACCATTGAGCGTTTGCGTTCTCGTTGTGATAGCCTCACCAAGCTGAATTTCCAGAAGTATTTAACTGATTACTGACTGTCTCTGCATATAACGGCAATTCCTCTTTATTCTTCGGAGCAAGCTCCTCCGGAATAAACATTAGTTAGTGTATTATTGATGATATGTATACATATTATCATAGGGGTATCCCTGTGAATAAATTGATACCATCACAACTCACCTATTAAATTTTTTGAAATTTGTTATTCCTTTTGGCTCCTCTGGCTCAAAGAACGGGAGTAAACACGAAGAATTCGCAGAGAATGCAACGAAAGCAAATGCACATGATGCAATTACAGCCCCATGTTTCACTACAAATTTCTTCGCTATTTCTCTAAACTTTCTCACAACCACACCTCCCTTCATAATTCCCAAAGAAAAATTATAGTTTATTATCAGCTAATTCCCCTTTAATATTGCCGCTATCATCGAAAATACTACAGCAACCTGTCCTATCGCTAACGAAACGACATAAGAACTTTGGGTAAAGATAGCTGTTAATAACAAAATTAATGCTGTTTCAGTCGAACATATCCAAATACTGAACCTACGATAAGTTCTTATTTCTATTTCATTTACAGATTTATTTTTATGAATAATAGGAGCCTTTGTCATAACGATTATCACAGAAAGCATTGCACTTATCAAATTAACTATAGAATATGTTTCCTGCGGAAGTATATTAATTATTACTGTAAAAGCACCATAAATAGCAAGAGATACAAGATAGCATCTCAGTTTTGTCTCTGCATGATATCCTCCTGCGTAAACTCTTAAAGGTATAAATGCCGCAAAAAAAAGCACTGTTTCCAAAAAATTTCCCACAAAAGCAGCTATTGTTAAAATACTTGCAATTTCAAGTACTGAAGAGATAAATACATCCATTCCATATCGGCAAGTATCTATATCTTCTTCCTGAATAATACCTTGAGTCCACAAAGCATTAGCAATCGTTCCGGAAATACTTTTCATATCGTTCCCCCCTTCTGTATTGTGATTATAGCATAAAATTTGTTGAAATTTACCTGTTCTTCGTGAAATGCAATCTAATCAACGAAACTTGTAATAAAAAAGAAAAAAGCCTGATTTTTCATTCAGGCTTTCTTCAAATTCATTATTGTTTTGTAAAAATTACAAATTTTAGTGTAAACTCCGTATCTGTTCTTTCAATAGATGGATTAGCATTATACTTTGAAAGTGCAGTTTTAATGTTTTCCAACCCGAATCCATGATTTTGCTTATCCGACTTAGATGTCTTTAGCAAAGAATTATCAGATTTCGGTGCAGTGTTTACAACTTTACACAACACCGCTTCATCCCTGCAAATAATAGTTATTCTTATTATCTTATTTTCTACATCTGTTCTGTCACAAGCTTCTATTGCATTATCAAGTGCATTCCCAAAAATAATGCACATATCGATTGGTTCAACAGATATTTCTTCAGGAATTTGAATCTTAGTACTTACAGTAATTCCTTTACTCTCAGCTATAGCAATTTTCGTGCTTAAAATTGCATCTAGTGCTGTATTCCCCGTTTCAACAATGTGGTCTATAGTACTCGTTTTTTCCCTTAAATCTTTTAAATACTTGCTGGCCCCGGGTATGTCATTGTTATCTAAATATGCTTGTAATCCTATCTGAAAATTGTTAAAATCATGCTTAAATTTTTTTGCCTGCTTTTGAGTTATGAGAATATCATCCAAATGTTTTAACTGGGTTTTCAAATGTTGTTCGTATTGCTCTTGAATTTTAATTGTATTAGCCTGCCTTACTATATTTTCATATAAGTATAAAGCAAAAAAAGTACTGAACAATAATCCAAATGAGCAAAGTACCGATAAATTGTGCATATACACCCTGTTAACATCAAGGGACAATCTAAATATAAGAAATACTGCAATTATAGATGTCAAAAACATCATTAAAAATAAAACCCAATACGAGGTTCCAATATAATAACTTCTCTTCCTTAGCTTTATATGAATAATGTTCACAATAAACAAAGTTAGCATTTTGGAAACGATAATGCCTAATAGTCTATATAATGGTGTATTCACGACAGTCGACACTGTTACCCCATATAGCATTGTAATTATAAATAAAATCATTATCTCCATAATACCAATCAAAACAATTGTAAGAATTGATATCATTAATTTGATTGAAAGCTTACCTTTAAACAATACTGATGGTATTAAAAAAGCAATTCCCATTCCAACAATATTTAAAATGCCATAATTAAACAAAACATTACTTATGTTTATCATGCAAGCAAGTGCAATTATGGAAACAATATGCCAGAAAACAGAAATTCTGTCTTTCTTTTCACAAAAAGTTTCGTACATTCTAAATAACAAGATTGCTTCAACAAGTCCAGTCAATATATCGGCAATATTATATATCGTCATACTCTAAAATCCCTTTCAAGAAAATTTGTATATTCTTCGAGCACTTCCTTTTTATATGACCGGCTGATTGCAATAGTCTTATCGCAATGATAAAGTTCCGCATCGTTGTCTTTTATACTCTTTATATACAAAAAGTTAATTATATAAGATTTATGTACTCTACAGAACATTTCCTTGTCAAGTTGACCATGTAGTTCCGTTAATGATTTGCATATTTTATATACCTTATCCTTTGTATGAATCCATATCCAATGGTCTTGACTTTCACAATAAATTATATCATCGCAATACAGTCTGATCTTTGCCTTATTCTCAGTAAATGCAAACACCTTACGCTGTTTGGATAGTTTTTTGCTAATGTCATAAAACACCGTTTTGAATTCTTCAACATCAACAGGTTTAACTAGAAAACGAAATGGTGCGCACTTAAAACTATCGCGCATATATTCTGTATGGCTTGTTACAAACACTATTATCACATGCTCATCTATCTCTCGGATATAATTCGCTGTTTCTATGCCATTAAGTTGCTCCATTTCCATGTCAAGAAATATTACATCATACTGTTCCTCTCCATCACGAAAAGATCTTATTAATTCTTCCCCGCTTTGGTAGGCATCGCATTCTATCGATGTCTTTCTTAGATCATGAATATAATTTTCAATGATATTTATATGATTCATATTATCATCGCATATAGCTATTCTCATATATGTATCCTTTCCTCGTTACCATAACCTACCTTTACTGTTTTTTTGTCTTGTTCTGTTATATTATACCATATATTTTGTGTTTTTTCAATGAAGTTTGTCAAATAAGGCATCTTAAACAAAAATAAATTGCCATATACAACTTCTGTATATGGCAATTTATTGTGCTAATCAACTCTACGGATTGCAGTTCCCACAAGGAGAATAGCCCTGTCTAATGGCCTCATCTCTTGTGCATGTTAACGGTTTTTTATTTTTCTCTTTCATCTGTCCAACGCTTCCGCAATATGGATAATGAAACTTCTTTGTATTCTTGTTTGCAATATATGTTGTAGCTCCTGTGTTACTTTTTTTGGATGAAGATACACTTGTATCGGAGCTTCCGTATGGCTTTGATCCATCCTTTGCTTTACTATCTCCATTGCTATAATCAATTATAATTCCAGGCTGCACATTATAACAGAATACATTAAAGCAAATTCCATCGCCATTATCTTCTACGGACCATCCTTCCATCAATACTCCTGATGCAAGAAGATTATCCCCTTCAAATATTGGTGTTACCCTGTATAGTACATGGTTTCCTGTTTCGCTTACATAGTCTGCTACCATATTTTCAAATGGCAACATACCATTCATATTCATATATCTGGTGCCGGTAATTAGATTCTCTTCATTTGCATTTTCTCCGGTCAATTGGAATCCGATTAAATGGCATCTGTTATACAAGTACCTACCATCAACATTTTCATATCTTATCGAGTGCCATCCTGTCGGTTTTACCATACCTATTGATCCGCGCTCTTCTGTCGGCATCAGATCTTCTCCTATGTTTGCCAAAGCCACTCCGCATCTTCCCAACGAATCATGAGAACTATATTTTTCGAATGATGTTAATGTGTAATCCTTTTCCGTAAAGAAAGGATTATTGTTATTAACTACAACATAAGGTTCTCCGCTATATTGCGGAATGTCTTTATAGGCAAAAGTTATCTGCTCAGACTTATTGCTCTTAGTTTCCGGTTCTTTTTCTTCATCCTGAATCTGTGAAGATTCTACAGATGTTGTATAACTACCATCGTTAACATTCTGACCTGAGTTTACAATATTGTCGCCTGTGCATCCGCTTAATATTAATAAGCACGATAGAATTATAATTAATACAGAGGTAATCTTCTTCATCTTGAATATACCTCCATAGTAATTTTCTTATGTGATTTGCCCTCAAATTCACAGGCCTGGTCGATTTTGTATGATGACAAATCCATTTCAAACTTTGTGTCTGATGGATATTCCCTGTTCCATTTGAAAAGTATTAATTTTTTGACTTGGTTCTTTATCTCATCCGGCACCGCACCTTCTATAAAGCAATAGTCGTTCTCGGCTGCTTTTTTGAATAACGCATCATCTATTAAAATGCTCTTGCAGTCCTCTTTCTGAAATAGCGAGCTTGTATATTGGCTCACCCATAACTTGTTATCTCCTATTGTTTCTAATAGTTTTTTTATAACTGTTTCATCTTTGCTCACACGTCTTCCGTTGAATAGGAGTCCGTAATTGTCATCAACACATACAATTAGAATCACCGTTATATCTCCTTTCATATTTGTTAAACTCACATAATCAACATTATGTTGGTAATTCTTTTGCAAAATAATATGTGTTGAAAAGTCTGAGCTATCAAATAATCAAATTATTACTCAGTTTTTCAAAGACTGTCAGACCAATGAGTTCGTAATTTTATCATTGGTCATTTTGTGTTGCTTAAAATTCTCTTTTCTGGTGTTTTTTTAATAATACCCGTTGTTTCATTGACTTTGTCTGACAAATATTGTATAATTTTCTGTGTAATATTTAATATCTTATTCTACTTTACCACATAATGTTGATTATGTGGTTTTTTTATGCTATTATCCGAACTAATCCGAGTCTATTCATTTGCATTCGGTGTACTTCACCGTTCTCAATTGTATAAATTCGTGTCGTATTTACATTGCTGTGTCCAAGTATATCCGCAAGTCTTACTATATCTTTCTGCAGTGTATAATAGGTTCTTGCAAATAAGTGGCGCAGATTATGCGGAAACACCTTTTCTTTTGATACTCCTGCACTTTCACACAATTGCTTCATAGCTTTCCATATAGAGTGTCTATCTATTGGCTGACCTTTTCGTGTTATGAATACACTTCCCGATGTGATCTTTCTCTCCTTGATATATTTTCGCAGTAATTGGCACAGCTCTTTCGGCAGCATAACAACTCTTATTTTTCCTTTTAATTTAACCTGAGTTTGTCCCTTGTGTACCGCATCTACAGTAATATACTTTAATTCATAAACATTTTGTCAAGGGTGTTGGGCAGATTTTTTTATTTTTTCCAAAATTTCTTTCTAACACCGCAGTAAACCGAGCTTTTGCAATAGCTTTATGTGTTCCGTTCCGCTTTCCATTGTATAGATGCGAGTGGTTTCTATGCTTGAATGTCCCAAGATGTCTGCAAGTCTTACAATATCTTTTTGAAGTGAATAAAAGGTTTTCGCAAAAAGATGACGAAAATTATGAGGGAACACCTTAC
>JAFWWX010000234.1 GCA_017517985.1 Clostridia bacterium
ATCCATTTCGGTTATTTTCCATACACGGGTTTTGTTGTTGTCGCTACCCATAGCGCAGAGAGGACAGTTTGACACGTTCTTTGTCTTTGCCTTTTCGGTCTGCTGAGTATAAACCGTCTTTTTGGTCGGCTCGTCAAACACACGGATGTTAAGGAGCTTGTTATCTGTGCAGCCACCGAGGATGTATTCGTAAACGCCCTTTTTGTCTTTTACATAGAAGTCACCGTACAGCTCACGCAATTTTGCAGACACTTCATCGGGGTTATATGAGTTTGTATGATATGTTTCATAAAATTCGCCCCAGGGAAGTCCGCGCATTTCGCTTTCAACATCGGTAAACACGCTTGATACCCAATCTATAACGCTTGTGAAATATGCTTTGAGTTCGCTTATATTATCGTCATAGCGGTGTTTGCTCATATAATCGTCAATCTTACCTTTGCTTACCCATTCAAGAGCCGTGCGGAGATAATCTTGTCGAAGAACACTGCCGGAGATATAAGCACCCCATTTCTGAATATTTGCGTTCTGACTGTTTGAAAATTCCTCTTTTGCTTTAGTTACAAAAGGTCCGGAGTGGATTGCATTAGAGAGTTCCTGCTCGTTAAGAGGGATACCTGCAATGTTTATGGTCTTAAACCATTCTTTGATTTCACTTTCCGTACCCTCGCAGATATAAATGGTAAGCGGTGTTTCCATTATCTTTTTCTGCACATCTTCCGCAAGTCCCGAAAAAGATCGGGGTATGCTGTTTGAGTCGGTTATGGCGAATTTGCCTGTAACATATCTACCGAAGCTCGTGATACGTTGCTGACCGTCAAGCACCTCATACTTGTCCTCGGCAACTTTTGTAAAATAGATAAGTCCGAGAGGGTAACCTTTGATAATAGAGTCTATAACGGCAACATCACGCTTGCCGTCTGCGTATATGTAATTTCTTTGATATTCCGGCTGAATGACAAGCTTGCCAGACAGTCCGAACAGACCTTTGCCCTCGTATTCGTTATATACAAAGCCTTTGCAAATGTCAGCTACGGTTATGTCAGTTTTAAGAGTTGTAATCATTCGGTCACCTTCTTTCGGATAATTATACGGAAGAATTTAGCTTCTCCGTTTACCATTGATAAATATTTTCCTGCTTTTTTAGTATTTTCATTATCGAGAACACTGTATCTGCCTATACCATCAATAATTTCAAATTGGGAAGGATTATATTTGTATAAGAAACTAATAGGTACTCCCATTTCCTTGTCGTAATCATTTGGAATTGCATCGGTAAATGGAATGTTTATCGCATCGTAATTATCAAAGCGTTGATAACCAAGATTACGAACATCCTTATGCTTGCTGAATTTAATGTTATCTTCTTCGGTCATAAGTTGAAGAATTTGATGTCTTCTGCCGTGGTCTATGTTGGTAAACCAACAGGAATTACCGAGACGAGTATAATTTCCAACATAACCAAGTTTGGCTGCTTTTTCTTTGTCTTTTGGAGCAACCTCTGCACCTTCCGGCACACCAAAAACCATATCCTCACTATTGCAAGTTGCGCCTAACCATAATTTATTTTCCTTGATAAGTGGGAATATTTCTTTATATGTAATAGCATTCTGACTGCCGATGATAATAGCCTTTTTATCTGCTTCAAATATCCATGCTACAAACTCTCTAAAAAGTGAGAATGGCGGATTTGTGATAATAATGTCTGCCTCATCCCTTAATGCTCTGACTTCGTCACTTCGGAAGTCACCATCACCCTCCAAGTATGTCCATTCTAAATCATCTATATCAATTATGCCGGATTTATTGCTGTCACGGGTTAAGGTAAATATCTTTCCGTGCGTTTTTGTTTTATCTTCGTCAAATTGTGGCGAGTCACTCTCAAAAAGTGATAATTGATAGCAACCTTTATAATTTTTGCTTTCATAGGCAAAACTTGTGCTTATCAGTTTTTTCAATCCGAAGTTTTCAAAGTTTTGTGCAAAAAATTTTGTAAAGTTACTCCACTCGGGATCATCGCAAGGGAGGAGTATAGTTTTCCCTTTAAATACATTGGGATTGTATTCCATATAAGCATTTATTTCCTTTTGTATGTAATCGTATTGTGTATAAAATTCGTCATTTTCAACTTTATCAGCTTTTCTTAAGCTCGCATTTTTTGCCATAGCAATTTCTCCTAATTCAGTACATTTATGATTTCCTTTTTCTTTTTCACGGCGTAGTCATAGGCGACTGCTGTTCCGCTTTTAGGTTGATAGTCAAACAAATCTCGCCTGCTGTTTTTACGTCTTGGGGGAAGATAATTTTCATCGTAATAAACCACGCAGAATTTACTGTGGTTAATCATTTCCTGATTACGTTCCACATAAGAAACTCTGCCTGCGTTTTCCATATGCTCCGGGAAGTATGTGCCTTCATAATGTTTCAGCAAGCTATCCTCATACCAGTCAGGAATGTGTTGATATGCCGACCTTACATATATCCGTTTGATGTGAGGGTATTTTTCTTTTAGCTCTGTAACGGTTTTATGACATAAGTCATCAAACTGGCTCTTGCTCCCGAAGAGGAAGGTGTCCACTTTTTCATTTACGATTAAATTTTCTATAATTTCATACAGCTTATTTTTCAATTCTGCTGTTTCATTAATCTTTCTGTGACCGAAAAAACAGCAGGTTTTTTCTTTGTCTATATCTGCCATAATAAAGCAAAAAGCCTCCTTTCCTACATAATCGACATTATGTGGGAAAGAAGGCTTTTGAAATTGTATTTGTTTTAGTTAAATCTGTTTCGGGAGTCGTAAAATCGAAAGAGTTTCAGACCAATGTTGCTTTATTTTTTCATTGGTCGATTTTCTATGTCTGAAA
>JAFWWX010000235.1 GCA_017517985.1 Clostridia bacterium
TCCTTTCCATAAACGAAAATACGGCACCTTTTTCAGATGCCGCATATCTTAAACTATTTCTTTTTCGGTGTGAAAACACATCTAAGGCACGAATCTTTCGTACCAAAATTCTTATCCTCTTTGGGATCCGGAAGGATAATTACTTGTTCTACATTTTCCTCATATTTACTTGAATTTTGCCTATGTTTCCAATCTTCCATTCTGTTCTCAACGAATTCGTATGCATCTATAAATCTTTCATCGACCTCTCCCTCAATAACAAACTCAAGTGAGATTCCAGCATGTTTAAGATATAGATGCATCAGTTTCAATTCTCTAATATTCTCGAAAATCTTCTTAGAGCGCATCACAACCTTGTCAATTTCACCATATTTCCCATTTACTACACCGTAAATAAATGCAGAGTAAGGTTCGGTCATGTGTTGCTTTTCTATTTCAACCATCACAAACACAACCTCTACATTATTGTTTCTTTCAATACAATGAATTGCCCAATTTGCAAACAGCTGTGCATCTTTTCTGCTATCTAATTTACTTTCGTCAACGCAGTCATAATAAGCCACCCTGATTTTTTTATTATCCATATCTTTACTCATTGTTATTCTCCTTCCTTACATCTTTCATTATTCGTTACTGCTATTATCAACTATGTTTGCTATAATTACATCAAAGTGATTGACTACTTTCCCGATTTCCCTTTTTGGTACGAAGCGTTCCTCAGTAATTTCCTCAACAAGAAAAACATCGTAGAAGCAAATCCTATATAGTTCCTGTGTAGTTAACCTGCTTTTTCTTATTTTTTTTGACGAATTTCTCAAATTTCTACTAGTTCGATTAGCTCCTGCCCTTTGTACTTCAAGTTCATATATTAAAAGACCCAGGAACTCTCCTACATATTTTCTTACATTTGTTTCTTTCGTCACACGAGGCAAAAATATATTTAAAGTTTTGTCTACAATCAGATAACAGTTCTCTTGACTAAGTATGCCTCTGTCTGTTTCTATTATATTTAAGTTATAAACCTCTGAAAGCAAATTCTTCAAATCACAATGTCTGTTGAATTCTTCAACTACTTCCATAAACTCTTTTTCCGTAATTTGAACTGTTATATCCTTGTTTACATTATAAAATGCATCACAATCTACTTCAAATGTAATAAGTGTATCCATAAACTCTTCACCATCATTACATGATGGAAGATATGAATATAGCCACCTGTGAATTCCGCTATCTGTTTTCTTTTCCAGTTCTTCCTGAAGTAATAGTAAAATATCATCACTTTCTCTTGACATAAATTCGAACCAAAAGTCATTTAATGCACGCTTTAAGCCGGGTATTGTCTTTGCGTTAAGTATTCTTTCTATATGCTTCATATAAACTCTCCTTTTTTCGAAATAATAACGGCTCCACACCGGGAACCGCATTTTACACTTAATATTTCTTTCTTATCTTGCTTTTTCTTCCTCTGTTTTAGGGCAATAGTTTTTATATTTGCATATTGGCAAATCCCTTAATTTCACATCATCAAACTTCTTATCTTTGACGGTTTGATAAAGGCACAAGGGCAAACCCTTTCCCAAAGGGTAAATAACATAATTACAATCCTCTGCAGGTTTCTTAATTTTTGCCATATTAACTATGCCGCCATCCTTTCCGCTACTTATTTTTCAGTTCCATCAAATTATTTTCTGCTACATAATTTACGAAGCATCTCATTATTCGAAACGAGCCTCATCCATGCTTCTCTTGGATAACCAAGCATATTACAAGCCGTATCTACGCCCATTTTCTTCTCCATGCCAGATACTGATTCAAGTTGCTTTCGTGTTCCAACTCTCATATATATTGCTACCCTCATTCTCTACGCACCTCCCTTTTTATATACTCATATTCGTATTCGGATACGCAATGCGCCCACCTGACTCTGTCTCTGTATTCTTCTTCCATCAGTTCAAGCCGGATGGCTTCTGTAACAATATCATTTGAGTCGTTCATTATCTCGAAACTCTCAAAGGTTATTACCTCTCCATATTCCTTATCATAAATTATGATGATTTCGTATATCCCTCTCATAACATATCACCTTTTACAAGCTCGTTGTAAGGGTTACTGTGTTCATCAGAGTGATTTCAACCTTTTCTTCTGACATTATTCTTATTCTGCTTACAAGTTTCCTTGCTACATCGTCATCATATTCTTCATACTTGAATGGCATTTGGGAGATCATATCGAATATTTCTCTTATTTCGCCTGAGTGTGCATTTTCTATCTGTTGTTTAGCTCTTGCTGAGTTGAGTTTCTCTTGCAGATTCCTTACCTCATCATGCTTTTCTTTACACTTGCGGTCTATCTCAGTTCTGCTTTCTCTGTTCTCTACACACTGTGCTATGAGTTGTATGATTTCGTCATTCTTAACCTTTATGCTATTTGATAAGCCTATTATCTGCATTTCGGTATTCGGTGCTGATAGCAATTCTGCAATGCTACCTGTCAGAATCGACCTAAGTTTTTCTGTGTTGTCTAATAGGTTGTTAAGCACTCTTACTATGGCAAGGTGTATTCTCTCTTCTTCTATTGTCGGGGAATCCTTGCAGTACTTTGTTCCATGTTCAAGCCTGCTTATGCATCTCCATACAACCTTTTTCTTTCCTCTCTTGGACCATGTTGTTCTGCGGTACTTACCTCCGCATTCACCGCATTCTACAAGTCCTGTCAAGGCATACTTACTGCTGAATCTTGAGTTCTCTGTCGCATTCTTATCTGACGTTGATTTCATGCTATTCCGTCTTGCGATTTCGACCTGCACCTTATCGAATACAGCAGGATTTATGATTGGTATATGGTGATTCTTGTATAAGTACATGGGAAGCTCCCCTGTATTCTTTTGGGACTTCTTATTGAATATGTCCACTATAAATGTTTTCTGCAGGAGAACATCGCCTTTGTATTTCTCATTTTTAAGGATACCTTGAATTACTGACAGGGACCAATCGTCTTTTCCTCTTGTTGTTTTGTATCCCCTATTTTTCTGTTCCTTTGCGATTTCCGCATAGCTATTTCCTTCAAGGAACTTTGTGAATATCAAGGTTATTATCTCGGCTTCTTCAGGTACTATCTCGGCGTTGCCATCCGCACCTTTTCTATATCCGAGAAGGTTTCCATACTGCATGGCAGCTCGTCCGTTTTTGTAGCCCATTCTCTTACCAAGCCTTACATTGTTACTTAGTGATTCACTTTCTGCTTGTGCTAACACGCTGTGCAGTGACAGGATTGTTTCGCTCGTCATCTGTTCGGTATCAATGTTTTCTTTTTCGAAGTATACTGATACGCCATAGCTTTTTAATTCTCTGGTAAAGTTGATACTGTCAACAACATTTCTTGCGAATCTTGATATTGACTTGGTGAGTATTCTGTCAATTATACCTTCTCTGCACATTTCTATCATTCGCATGAAGTTTTTTCTTTTCTTCGCACTCGTGCCTGTGATACCTTCATCTGCGAATATATCAACCAATTTCCATTCTGGATTGCTTTCTATTTTATTGGTGTAGTATTCTATCTGAGCTTCGTAGCTTGTCAACTGTTCTTCCTGATCCGTACTTACACGGCAGTATGCTGCTACTTTAATCTTCTTTTTTCTCTGCTTTTCTTGTATTGTGCTTTTAGTTGCAGGAAGGACTATTACTTCCATTGGCGGTAATGTTTGCATTTCAGGTGCATACGCTACATTCATATTTGTTCTCCTTTCTCTCGATTTCCTTTCCATTTATCAGCCTTACGCTTATTATCTTCTGATACGATATGTATATCTTATCTACTATCTTGCCTATTGTTTCTCCGTCTGGCTCCGGCTTTACTGCATACAAGGCAAGGTTCTTTTTTATAGTTTCTGTTACAGCACTGTTATCTGCTTTCTTGCATTCTGCGAATTTTCGCATTGCAAGGTTCATTATTTTATCTAAGGCATATTCTGTTTCGCATTCGGGGTTGCTCATCAGACTCATTACCTCGTTATTGGCAGCAAGTATTTCACTGTTTTTCTCATATCCCTTTGTTACCTCGATGTTTATGAGGTCGGTGTTTAGTGATATGTCATTCAGTACCTGTGCCATAAGACTGTCAAGTATTGTTTCATTCAGTCCATGTCTTGACTCCACACAATTGTGATTGGTGCATTTCCAATATAGTCTGCATTTTCCGTGACCTCCTGCGTGTTGTCTCATCATTTTGCTTCCGCATACTGAGCATCTTACCTTTTCTCTGTACTCATCTCGCAGTTTCTTTTGACTATCACTCGGTGCTACATACTTTTCGCCTTTTCTTTTTAATACAAGTTCTGCGGTTTCCTTTGGGATTATAACAGGATATTCTTTTTCCCCTGTGTATCTTGGGTTTTCAAGTATTCTTTTTACCATATTCTTATCCCAAGCTCTGCCATCACCTGCGTATGATATTGTCAGCAGGTTAAGTCTTTCTGATATATTCTTCAGCGAACAGCCTTGCACATACAGGCTATATATGTTTCTTACAACCTCAGCTTCTCGCTCTACTATTATGGTTGTTCCGTTAGATACCTCATAACCGAATGGTATGTATTTGTTTGCCATTTAACTCACCTCGCTATATTCCATAGTAAGTTTCAGTCCGTTTATGAGTTCATATTTTATGTTCTTTTCTCTGTCTACCCATATTCTTTGAATCAGTTTCGAGAACATCTCTTTTTTGAACTCACCCATTGGACCGTAGTCCTTCATAATGTTTATTATGCGTTCTGTTACCTTTGCGGTTTTTTCGCATTCGTCATTGCCTAACATGAGCTTTTTATCCTTTTTGAGTTTCGCAATTCTGGATGCTATCTCATTAGTTCTGTTCATAAAGGAAGCAGGTTCGATATACCCATTCGCTTTTGCGTTTTCGAGTACATGAACCTGCTCTGTCAATTCTGCTATTTCCTTATTTATATTTTCTATCTCATTCTGCATCTTCAATTTCAGGACTCTGAATTCCTGTAGTTGAGTCAGCATTGGAACGAGGATGTATTCTAAGTTATTGTATAATCGGTTATACATTTGAACAAATCCGTTTTTGACATCCTTCTCTGCAATCTGCGGTGTCGGACATTTTGATCTGTCATCGTTCTTTGCTCTGCATACCCAATGTACGGTCTTTTCGCATGATTTCCTACGGAACATTGTTCCGCATTCTTCACAGTACATCATCTTCGCAAGCGTATGTTCCTTTACACCACGAGTTCCTGTGTAGAAGTTTTTCTTCTGACCGTTTAGTCGGGCTAATGCTTTGTCGTAGAGTTCCTCTGTTACGATTCCGATGTGGTGATTCTTGATGTAGTACATGTCTCTTTCACCATTATTGGTTTTCGTTACGAACGGGAAGTCTTCGGTATATGTCTTTTGCAGGAGCATATCGCCTTTGTATCTTTCATTTCTTATTATGTAACCGATTCTCTTGGCATTCCATTTCGTTGAGCCATCGCCCTTTGGAATACCTGCCTTTGTGAGTTCCGTAGCGATTTTGTCAAGGCTATTGCCCTCTATGTATGATTTGAATATCGCTCTTACAACATTGGCTTGTTCTTCGTTTATGAACCATACATCATTTACAACATAGTATCCGTATGGTATGCATCCCTGTTTGAAAGTTCCGTTTTTCATTCTGTATTGAACTCCCATTCTTACATTCTTTGACAGGGACACCGATTCATCCTGAGCCATTGTGCTAAGTGCAGCAAGCTCAGTTTCGCTTTTCATTGTCTTGGTGTTGATATTCTCTTTCTCGAATAACACATCTACTCCAAGCACTTTCAGTTTTCTCAGTGTGTCCAGGCAGTCGTAAGTGTTACGAGCGAATCTTGATATGGACTTTACTATTACTAAATCAATCTTACCATCTCTGCAGTCATTGAACATTCTGTTGAATTCATCACGGCGACTCATTTCGGTACCTGTGATTCCGTTGTCTGCATAAATGTCTACGAACTTCCAATCTGGATTTCCGTTGATTTTCTTATTATAGTAATCGTACTGATTTATGAATGAGTTTTCCTGATCGTCAGAATCACTGCTGACTCTTACATAAGCAGCTACCCTTATTTTATCAGTCATCGTTTCCATTGTTTTAGTAGGATTGATTATAATTAATTCAGCCATTCGCTCATCTCCTTTCCGTTTTTTTCAAGACACACAATACCACAATTTTCTCAATTTATCCATTCACAGAAACCAACAAAAAAATCTCTGAAAATGTATCACATCCAACATAAGTTTTCCGGTATTTCCAATTTCACTTTTATATCAATTTCGAGCTTGTCCATTATCTGCTCGACCATCTTTTTATCTCCTGCAATGCTTTCTATGCATTTTCTGAGTATTTGCATTTCATTTACTGCTTTGACAATATTTTCATTCATATTATTGCCTCCTTGAACGAAGAAGCGAGGGTGACTGCACGCAATCACCCTGTACTTCTTTGTATAAACTAAACCTTATAGGTTATTAAGTAACTTTACCACAATCAGTATTATTCCTGTCCCCTGACTTACGGGCAATCAATCGAACTGCTTTAACTTAAAGCATCACAGGACTCTCACCTCCCCGGCATCGCCCGGGCCGTACTCTGGGACTTAACCTCGACTGTACGGGAGTATCATTATAGGCAATAATCGTCATGGCAGGTACGGTAAGTTACTTTCCGTATTGTTGCTAAATGGGTACACGCTCGTACCTTAGTTTCAGCGGTCCGTTTTATGAAGGCTTGTCCTTCACAGGTAGTCTTGGCGCATTCGCAACTTGCTCGAATTATTGCTAATGTATTCGTTGTTGGGTATTCAGTTTTCAAAGAGCAATGAAAAGAAAAATGCTTATTTTCCCCTACACCATTATATAAAGCTGAATTTTTTTAATTTTGAGAACCACAAATTTTTATAATTTTAATGATTCTCTTAATTTGGCAAGAAGTTTTGTCTTTCTCTTATTAACCGCTTTCTGTGAAATACCCAATTCCGCCGCAATTTCTCTTTCACTTTTTTCATATGTATAAACTTGCTCTATGAGATGAAGTTCTTCTTCCGACAAACCTTTTAATGCAGACCTAAGCTTGTCTAACAGTATTTTTTGAATAACCTCCTCTTCAACATTAACATTTGGATCAGCAATGAAGCATTCGCCATCCTTCCCTTCATGACCTAATGAATCCAAAGACAAAATAACGGCTTCCTCTTCATTTCGTTTGAGGTAGTCGTGTCTGTTCTGTTCTTCTTTATATTCAAAATATTTTTCTTTAGTAACTTCATATAAATAACCATTTATTTTCCAATAATATTTTTTATCCATTAAGATATCCTCCATTCGAATTTTTTTGGTTTGTTCGAATGGGGACACTATGGATATCTGCTATAATATGAGAACCAATGCTCGGTCCATTTACTGTGATTGCCTAAAACAAAAAAGACCGCAAAAAGCCAACACCCGGCTTCTTTGCAGTCTTGAATACGAGTTAAAGTTCTTTTATTAATTATCCAATTATGTACAGAATAATTGCGAGAACTTTTCATCATCGGCACCTCATAAAGACAGAAAAAGGTGCCGCAGCGAAATCTGCTGCGACACCTCTCCTGTGGTTATGCGATGTGCTTGTAGTTATTTACGATTTTAAGAGTCACCAATCCCCTTGTCGTATAAAGCACCTATCGCAGCAAATTTCGAATAAGTAATATATAAATTTACATTGTTTACTTTGTTTGTGTATAAAATTTGCAATTTCATTGAATTGAACCTCCGTTTGTCATTAACCCTTATAAATTTATAATTTACGATGAGAATTACCATAATTTTACTATTTTCTATCCGAATATGCTGTCGAAGCCTGTTGTCGAAACCCCTAAATCGTTCATCAAATTAACTCATAAAACGATAAATTCGTTTATAAATTGATAGATTATTAGATTTTTTGATATTTTTCATCAGAAAATAAGGTCAAAAAAAGCGTCACGGATTAATTTCCGTGACGCCTTAATTCGATAGCCTTATATCTAAAAATAGCGACAAATATCCCTATGGTGTCTGCCATCTATGTAAGGCAAGCATCACAGCAATTGCATATGCTTTAAATACATAAACCTGATCTTGTACTTCTGCAACTGCCATTATTGTCCCGCCTTTCATATAATAACGACTTAGGGCAAAAAACAGACCTGACGGTCTGTTATAAGTCATCTTGTTATTTACTTTTTATAAATTCGATTCCATTCTCGTCTATTATTCTCTCTATGTATCCTGCAACTTTCAGCTTGTCTTCAATACCAAGAAATTCAAGCTTCCTCAAAACATCGAAAGTATATTTATCCTCTCTGTCCTTAATATCGGTATCAACCAAATCATCAAGTGGAATGTTTAATACTTTTGCAATTTTAGTTAATGTTGCAACACTAGGATATGTTAGTCCCTTCTCTATTCGAGAAATATGTTGTTGTGAAAGTTCTGCTTTTTCAGCAAACTTTTCCTGCGATAATTCTTTTGCTTTTCGCAGTGTCTTAATTCTATTTCCTAAAGTTTCATCTTTCATACTGTGCTACACTCCCTTATATATTTTATCACATTTAATTATAAAAGATTACAACACAGTATGTTTATATAAAGATTTATTTACA
>JAFWWX010000051.1 GCA_017517985.1 Clostridia bacterium
GCCATAGACGTATGATTTCTTTTTCATATCCTTCTATGTGACGGTATTCTCTTGGCATAACAAAAACCTCCTATGGTAGTATTTTAATTCTACCATAGGAGGCTGTTTTTTTCAATTGTCCGTTTTTTACGGACTTGTTCACTTTTCGGGCAACCGTTTTATATATAAAATGGGACTGTAGCATTTCTGCTACAGTCCCATATATTTTTTTACATTACTTATTGAAGTACTCAACAGCGGACTTAAACATCTTGATATCATATTCGCCGGGTACATTCTTGTAAAGACCGTTGCCGATTCTTTCGGAGTGACCCATCTTACCGATAACTCTGCCGTCGGGTGATGTGATACCCTCAATGGCAAAGGTTGAACCGTTAGGATTGTAGTGAATATCATATGTAGGCTTGCCGCACTCGTCTACATACTGAGTTGCAATCTGACCGTTCTTTGCAAGCTCTGCAACAAACGCATCGCTGGCAAGGAACTTACCTTCACCGTGGGAAATCGGCACAGTATAAATTTCACCGACATTAGTATTGCGAAGCCACGGAGACATATTGGAAGCAATTCTTGTTCTTACAAGTCTTGACTGGTGACGCGCAATTGTGTTAAAGGTAAGTGTCGGACAGGTATCGTCTGCTTCAATAATCTTACCAAAGGGAACAAGACCAAGCTTTATAAGTGCCTGGAAACCGTTACAGATACCGCACATAAGGCCGTCTCTGTTACCAAGAAGGTTTTCAATGCCTTCCTTTATTGCCGCATTTCTCATAAACGCAGTAATGAATTTACCTGAACCGTCAGGCTCGTCACCGCCGGAGAATCCACCGGGAACAAATACCGCCTGAGATTCTGAAAGGAGCTTTGCAAATCCTTCAACAGAACGAGCAATACCATCTTTTGTAAGGTTATTGATTACAAAGATATTTGCCTTTGCTCCTGCGTATTCAACCGCCTTTGCACTGTCGTATTCACAGTTTGTACCGGGGAATACAGGGATAAGGAACTGAGGCTGTGCTGTCTTTACTGCAGGTGAAGCATATTTTGTTGCCTTGTATTCAAATGCAGGGATTTCGTCCTTTGAAGTTTCAATGTTGCAGGAGAATACGCCTTCAAGTTTATCTTCATAGATACCGAGAAGTTCATCAGCACATACACGGCTATCGCCGTAGCTGATACCGCAACCCTCTGTAATCTTACCAAGATTTGTACCGATTGCCTTGTCACACTTGTCTGAAAGCTCAAGTACAAATGCACCGTAGTTATATCCGAATATATCCTTAAGGGATACATTTGTGTCATACTCAAATCCGAAGCCGTTACCGAAGCACATCTTCATAACTGCCTCTGCGATACCGCCGTAAGTGGGAGTATATGCCGAAATAACGTCACCGGACTTTATAAGTGCTGTTACCTTATTGAATGTATCAATAAGGGATTCAGCCACAGGAAGACCGTTCTTGTCATATTCAGGCTTTATAAGTACAACCCTATTTCCTGCCGCTTTAAATTCGTTGGAAATGATGCTGTCTATATGGTCTGTTGTTACTGCAAAGGAAACAAGTGTCGGAGGTACATCGATATTTTCAAAAGTACCACTCATGGAGTCCTTACCACCGATAGAGCCTATTCCAAGTTCCATCTGTGCCTTGAATGCACCGAGAAGTGCCGCCATGGGTTTTCCTCAGCGCTTTCCGCAACGCTTCGGCTTTTCAAAGTATTCCTGGAATGTAAGGTAGGTATCTTCAAAAGAAGCACCTGTACAGATAAGCTTTGCAACGGATTCAACAACCGCAAGATAAGAACCGTGATAGGGGCTCTTTTCTGTAATATAGGGGTTGTAGCCGTAAGACATAACGGAAACTGTTGAGGTATCTCTCTTTTCACCGGATACCTTGTTTACCATTGCCTGAATAGGAGTGAGCTGATTCTTTCCGCCAAAGGGCATAAGAACTGTACCTCTGCCGATTGTAGAGTCAAATCTTTCGGAAAGACCTCTCTTTGAGCAGACATTAAGGTCGCCTGCAAGCGCCTTGATTCCTTCAGCAAAGTTTTCGGGGATTTCCTTTTCATAGCCTTCCGGCTTTGAAAGAACAACATCTATGTGCTTTTCAGCACCGTTGGAGTTAAGGAACTCACGGGATATATCAACTATAGCCTTGCCACGATGCTGGAGTACGAGTCTCGGTTCTTCTGTAACAGTTGCAACAACTGTTGCCTCAAGGTTTTCTGTGTCTGCAAGAGCACAGAATTTCTCTACATCCTCGAAAGCCACTACAACTGCCATTCTTTCCTGGGATTCACTAATAGCAAGCTCTGTTCCGTCAAGTCCCTCGTACTTCTTAGGTACTTTATCAAGATTTACGCAAAGACCGTCAGCAAGTTCACCGATAGCAACGGAAACGCCGCCTGCGCCAAAGTCGTTACATCTCTTTATAAGGCGGGAAGCTTCAGGATTTCTGAAAAGTCTCTGGAGCTTTCTTTCTTCCGGGGCGTTACCCTTCTGAACCTCTGCGCCACAACTTTCAAGAGAGGAAAGGCTGTGTGATTTTGAAGAGCCTGTAGCACCGCCGCAACCGTCACGGCCTGTTCTTCCGCCAAGAAGAATTATAATATCACCGGGGCAGGGTCTTTCGCGTCTTACATTTTCAGCGGGAGCTGCCGCAACAACCGCACCGATTTCCATTCTCTTTGCAACATAGCCATCGTGATAAATTTCATCAACAAGACCTGTTGCAAGACCTATCTGGTTACCGTAGGAGGAATATCCGCTTGCAGCAGTTGTAACAATCTTTCTCTGGGGAAGCTTACCCTCAAGAGTCTGGGAAAGAGGCTTTGTGGGGTCTGCCGCACCGGTTACACGCATAGCTGCATAAACATATGAACGACCTGAAAGCGGGTCACGGATAGCACCGCCGATACAGGTTGCCGCACCACCAAAGGGCTCAATTTCTGTGGGATGATTGTGAGTTTCATTCTTGAAAAGAAGAAGCCAATCTTCCTGCTTGCCATCTGTTTCAACCTTAATTTTTACAGTACAAGCATTGATTTCCTCGGACTCGTCAAGTTTCGGGAGCTTACCGTTTGCTTTAAGGTGACGGACAGCGATAGTCGCAATATCCATAAGGCATACCGGCTTTGTTCTGCCAAGTGCTTTTCTTGTTTCAATATATTCGTTATAAGCATCTTCAAGGAGCTTGTCCTCAAAGGTTACGTTGTCAATATTTGTAAGGAATGTGGTGTGACGGCAGTGGTCAGACCAGTAGGTATCAGTCATCTTTATTTCTGTAAAGGTGGGATCACGCTTTTCGGAAATAAAGTAGCTCTGACAGAACTTAAGGTCATCAATATCCATAGCAAGACCAAGCTTATCAAGAAACTCAGAAAGTGCTTTCTCGTCCATTTCACAGAATCCTGTAAGTGTTTTTACATCTTCCGGATATGCATACTTTGTTTCAAGAGTTTCGTATGTATCAAGAGTTGCAATTCTTGCTTCAACCGGGTTTACCACATACTTCTTTATTGCAGAAAGCTCATCTTCTGAAAGATTTCCTTTAAGCATATATACCTTTGCACTCTTGACTGTGGGTCTGTCGCCCTGGGAGATAAGGCTTATACACTGTGCGGCACTGTCTGCTCTCTGGTCAAACTGGCCAGGGAGAAACTCAACTGCAAAAACATTGTAACCTGCTGTATCAAGTGTACGGTAAGTAATATCAGTCTGAGGCTCGGAGAAAACTGTATTTACTGCAGTTTCAAAAAGCTCCTCTGTGATATTTTCCGCGTCATATCTGTTTACAAGGCGAACTTCTTCAAGGTTTTTAATACCCAGAAGCTCACAGATCTCATTCTTTATTCCTCTTGCCTCGTTGTCA
>JAFWWX010000236.1 GCA_017517985.1 Clostridia bacterium
AGAAAATGTATTTGAACTGAAAAACGGTAATGATACTCTCATATATACAATAAAAAGAGGCGGATCATCCGGAGGCAGTGCGTCTGCGATTCCCGAAATGGCAAACTTTGAAATACTGTCTGCAACTCCGGATAAACCCCTGTGGCTGATACCGGGTGATGTTGTATCGGTGACCTGTGTTGCACCGTCAGGAAGTAAGGTTTATGCAAAATTCGGCGAGTACACCATTGAAATGAAGCCGACAATCTACAGTGCAACTACAGATAAAAATTATAAGGAAACCTACAAGGGAAGTATAACTGTCAGCAAAACCCACGCAAAGCAGGGCGAGCTTGCAGACATAGGCGTTCTTACGGTATATGCACAGAAAAACGGAAAAACAGCAGAAAAAACCTTATCTGAAGTAAAGCAAATGGGCGGAGATGTGAAGATATACGCGCAGGTAAAAAACGACTATAGCTATCTCAAGAACAGTACAGTTTCTTCTTTCTATGATGATCCGCTACCTGCATCTATTGGAATGAGGGATTATGTAACTGCATATGTTAACGGCTACTATAAGCTCAGATGTGGTTACTATATTTCGGATGAGGATGTTGAGGTTGTTAGTGATAAGGAGCTTTTTGAAAACAGAGTACTCAGCGCAACCGTTAGTGCAAATATTAAAGACAGCTCAAATAATCTTCATAACTCAACGGATATAACATTCGGTGTTCTTGAAAATGTGCCGATAAATGCGTATATTAAAAACGGCATAATAAGAGTTATATTCTTTAATTCTGATACTTCTTCTGTTCCCAATGTTGTAATATCGGAAAATCCTATGATAAAGTCCGCATCGGGATATACAAGTAATGGAAGAATTATATATGATTTTGTTCTGAAGTCTGCGGAAAACTACTATGGCTATAATGTTGTATACGAAAACGGTTTTATAACACTAAAGCTCAATAATCCCCAGACAGTAAAAGAGGGAGAAAAGCCACTTTCGGGAAAAACAATAGTGATTGATGCAGGTCACGGCGGAACTGATATTGGAGCACAGGGACCGACAGCATCCAAGTCCGGTCTTAATGAGGCTGACCTCAATCTTTATATATCACTTGAGTTGAGAACTATTCTGCAGGAACTTGGTGCAGATGTTGTTATGATAAGGGATGATAATACTACAGTATCCCTTAACGAGAGAATAGAGTTTCTTTCAAATATTATTCCCGACCTTATGATTTCCGTTCACCACAATTCCGTTGTTGATACGGTTAATGCCTCAAAGGCAAGAGGATATGTGGGACTTTATTCCGATGATGCAGGAGTTCTTCTTGCAAATGCAGTTTCGGATACGGTTGTACGCGAGCTTGCAAGGTATCAGAGGCCCACAGCATATCAGGCGCTTGCAGTTGCAAGAAATCACAGGTATCCGAGTACCCTTTGCGAAATGAGCTTTATAAGCAACACCGAGGAGTTTCAGTGGACAACAAGCGAGGGTAACTACAGAAGAAGTGCGAAGGCAATTGCAGACGGAGTCCTTGAATTTTATGCAAGGCAGGCAAAGTATCTTGAATACTGATATATTTATAAGGAACAAAAATGACAAAAATGAAAAAGGAAACAAAAGCGGAAAAAGTAGTAGAGGTTCTCCGTGAACTTTATCCGGAGGCTATATGCTCACTTGAATATAATGGTGACCCGTGGAAACTGCTTGTTCAGGCAAGACTTTCCGCCCAATGCACCGATGAGAGGGTGAATCTTGTAAGTGTGGGACTTTTTGAGAGATTTCCGGATGCTGCGTCAATGGCAGATGGGGAGCTTTCCGAAATAGAGTCACTTATAAAGTCCTGCGGACTTTATCGAGGCAAGGCAAAAAGTATTAAGGAGTCAAGTGCAATTATACTATCACAGTTTGATGGCAGAGTGCCGGACACTATGGAGGGATTACTTTCGCTTCCCGGTGTTGGCAGAAAGATAGCCAATCTGATACTCGGCGATGTGTATCACAAGGGCGGGATAGTCGCAGATACCCATTGTATGCGAATAAGCTGTCGCTTGGGACTTTGTGAAAAGAAAGATCCGGTGCACGTCGAACGCACTCTCGACCCGATTGTGCCAAAATGTGAGCAATCGGATATGTGTCATAGAATGGTTTTATTTGGAAGAGATATCTGCAGGGCGGCAAATCCCAGATGTGATATTTGTCCGATGAAACAAAGAAAAATATGTGATTTTGGTTGTAATAAAGCGTAAAATGGCAAGTTTCGATAGTTGCTACCGATGATTCATAAAATATTAACAATAAAAATCGGTATAAACTATTGACAAAACACCAAAATAGTGGTAAAGTCATACCGTTAGCACTCGGAGATGATGAGTGCTAAAACGGTGTGGCTTTATTTTATACTAAACTGTAAGGGAAGGGTGGCAGATATATGGATTTATCAGACAGAAAAAAACAGATACTTAAATCTATAATAGATGCTTATATTAATTCCGGCGAGCCTGTTGGGTCAAAGAATCTTGCAGCATACGGAAACATATCCCTTTCTCCTGCGACAATCAGAAATGAAATGAGTGAGCTTGAGAGTCTTGGTTATCTTGACAAGCCTCACACAAGTGCAGGGCGTGTTCCGTCGGCACAAGGCTATAAGTTCTATGTGGATCAGCTTAATGAGGACTACAGACTTGGAGTAGAGGAGCTTGAGCTTCTAGGAGAGCTTACGAGATTCAAAACGACACAGATAGAAAACATCATTGACAGAGCCAATAAGATAATGTCCGGGGTTACCAAATATGCTGCGGTATCGCTTGCAAAAAATGACAGTGCCGGAACGGTTTTGAGGTTTGATGCGGTATATATCGGAGAGCATAGCTTTCTTCTTGTAATGATACTGGAGAGTGGAAACGCAAAAACCGCACAGCTTTCAAGTGAGTTTACTCTTACGGAAAATGATGTCCGTAAAATAAAGGATATACTGAATACCAATCTATGTTCGGTTGTGCTGGATAAAATATCTCTTGATGATATGATGGCTCTTGAGGAAGCCTTCGGAAAACACAGAGCTCTTGTGGGAAAGATACTGCGTGCGGCGTATTCCGTAACAAGAGGTGAGGGTGGCTCGGATGTTAGGATTGACGGACTTACGAACCTTTTGTCTTATCCGGAGTTTTCAAGCGTTGAAAAGGCAAGGTCAATAATTGAGCTTGCGGAAACCAGAAAGGGCGATATAAAAAAGCTTCTTGAGTTTTCCGACAAGGATAGCGGAATGGGACTTTCTCCGGTAATATCCGATGAAAGCGGAATGAAGATATTTTTCGGCGAGGATACCGGCGACGGAGCATTGGCGGATACGAGTCTTGTGTACTGTTCTTTCCCGGTGGGAAATTCTAATGCGGTTATAGGTATTCTTGGTCCTAAAAGAATGGATTATAAAAAAGTTGTTGCAAGTCTTAAATATCTTGCAAAATCTATGGGTGCATCGGATGAGACACTTTTGCTAAAGGGAAAATCCGACGATGTGGATGAATGATTTCGGAGGTAGAAATGGAAGAAAAAGAGATGATAAACGAGGAAGTACAGAACGAGACTTCCGAAAATACAGAGCCTTGTTGTGAAGAAAAAAAAGAAGGCGAAAATAAAAAATGCTGTAAAAAGGGCGATAGAGAATCCAAGAAAGAAAAGAAAGCCCTTGAAGAAAAGGATGCAAAGATAGCTGAGCTTGAGGAAAAGCTGAAAGAAGAACACGACGCTCACCTTCGTATGATGGCAGAGTATGATAACTTTAGAAAGCGTGTTGCAAAGGAAAAGGAAAGTATATACACGGACTCTCTTTGCGATACTGCCGCACAGCTTCTTCCTGTTATTGATAATCTTGAACGCGCACTTGATGCTGAAACCGATAAGGAAAGTAGTATGTACAAGGGCGTTGAAATGGTAATGAAGCAGTGTGCGGAAATATTCTTAAAGCTCGGTATTGAAGAAATTGAAGCACTGGGTAAGGAATTTGACGCAAATGTTCATAATGCGGTAATGCAGGATTCTGACCCGGATAAGGGCGAAAACGAAATCACCGCAGTATTCCAGAAGGGCTACAAAAGAGGCGATAAGGTGCTTCGTTATGCGGCAGTTAAGGTAAACTCTTAAATTAAAAAGTATATAACTACAAATTATATAAATACAAAACAGAAAGTGAGATAATTATTATGGGAAAGATTATTGGTATTGACCTTGGTACAACAAATAGCTGCGTTGCAGTATTTGAAGGCGGAGAGCCTCAGGTTATAGCTAATGCGGAAGGTGCAAGAACGACACCCTCCATCGTAGGTTTTTCAAAGACAGGCGAGAGACTTGTAGGTCAGGTTGCAAAGAGACAGGCGGTTATGAATCCTGACAGAACAGTAATTTCCGTAAAGAGAGAAATGGGTACAAACTTCAAGGTAGCAATTGATGATAAGAACTATACTCCCCAGGAAATTTCTGCAATGATACTTCAGAAGCTCAAGGCGGATGCTGAAAGCTATCTGGGAACAACAGTTACAGAAGCAGTTATCACAGTTCCCGCATACTTCTCTGACGCTCAGCGTCAGGCAACAAAGGATGCAGGTAAGATTGCAGGTCTTGATGTAAAGAGAATAATTAACGAGCCCACAGCTGCAGCGCTTGCATACGGTATGGACAAGGAAAAGGAACAGAAGATTATGGTATACGACCTTGGTGGCGGTACTTTTGACGTTTCTATCCTTGAAATCGGCGACGGCGTTATTGAAGTTCTTGCAACAAACGGTGATACACGTCTTGGCGGCGACGACTTTGACGAAAAGATTATGAACTATATGGCAGATACATTCAAGGCGGAAAACGGAATTGACCTGAGAGCCGACAAAATGGCACTCCAGAGACTTAAGGAAGCTGCTGAAAAGGCAAAGATTGAACTTTCAGGTGTTGCGTCCACGAACATCAATCTTCCTTTCATTACAGCAGGTGCACAGGGACCTCTCCACTTTGATATGACTCTTACAAAGGCAAAATTTGACGAGCTTACAGCAGACCTTGTTGACAGGACAATGACTCCTGTTAAGAAGGCACTTTCCGATGCAGGTCTTTCTGTAAATCAGATTGATAAGGTTCTTCTTGTTGGTGGTTCTACAAGAATCCCCGCGGTTCAGGAAGCGGTAAAAAAGTTTATCGGAAAAGACCCCTTTAAGGGAATCAATCCCGATGAATGTGTTGCTATCGGTGCAGCTATTCAGGGCGGTGTTCTTTCCAACGATGTTAAGGATATTCTTCTCCTTGACGTAACACCTCTTTC
>JAFWWX010000011.1 GCA_017517985.1 Clostridia bacterium
AAAGGGCAGTCAAAAGGCTGCCCTTAACTTTTTGGAGGTAAATATATAAATGGTATGTAATTACAGTAACACTATTGCAATAAAGCACGGTATCAATTCCGCACTTATTGCAGGCTTTATCAACTACCGTTTAACGCATACAGACACCAAGTTTGAGGGCAGACCTTTTGTACGCATAACACAAAAATCTTTGACAGCCACATTCCCCTTTATGGGTGAAAAGGCTGTGCGAAATGCGATTAAACGGCTCGTGAAAGCAAATGTTATTTCGGTCAAGCAGTTCAGAAAATCAAAGTTTGACCATGCAAATTTCTATGCTCTCACGCAGTACGGCAAAACACTCATGGAAGGAGTTGAAGATATTGAGTGAAAAACGAATGGTTGAGGGTTATGAAATAACCCAAGCCTTTGAAATCGGTAAAACCGAAATTATACTCGGCGAAAATCCCAATGCACCTGACAATATGATTTATCTGGTTGCCAGTTGCGAAAACAACGGCATTTTCACAAGATATAACGATGTTCTTATAGGTGATGACTTTGCCGAACTTGCGAAGATCTTTGCAGAAAGAATTGCATCCGAAGCAGACAGAGTTATGGAGGAAAATTCAAAAATATCTATTGATAAAACTCCGCTTACTGCCGAGAATTGCGATTCTGTAAGCTACAATGATTCAATCAAAGACAATGTTGTAGTTATAAAAGCAGAAATCTTCAAACCCGAATACAGAATGTCCGTAAATCAGATTTGTCTTTGCACGGGCGGTTTTGGCTCGTCTGCAAACTCAAGAGGTACAGCGTGTTTCTGTACTAATCTTTACACGGGAGAATCCGTGCAGTTCAAACGTCAGGATGTTCTCGGTACTATTGAAAAAGACAAACTCCCCGATTGGGCAAAGGAAGGTCTTGAAAAGGTACTGAAAGAACGTGCCGACAGAAGAAAGGAAAGGGATGCAAGATGACAGATTTGTATGTAACTCCTACAACTACCAACCTTGAAAAATACACATTCAAACAGAGTCAGCAGTTATATCAGCAGACAGGCTGTATAGGTTATCTTCGTGCGGATATGGGATATAACGGACAAGAGTTCAATTCCACTTGGAATGACGTCTGTACTTTTTTCAAGACAGATGAGTTCAAAAAGGAATTTGACGATGTTATCAATGCACTCCGCCTTGATGATACCTATGGCAGACTGCTCAATGACAGAACAAGGCTCAGCCGTTATTGTCACGAACACGCAAAGCAGTACAGCGGTGCGGATAATCAGTATTACGGCGTAAGAGTTGATACGGATAATCACACTTATCTTTTAAGGCTCAATCCGAGGCAGGGCGAATACAACCTTTACTGCTACTGCTTTGTAAAGCAGTATTTTGAAACACATCTTGTTCAGGCAAGTAAGGGAATCCGCTTTATTACTCCCTCATACAGACCTGTTTTCACCATTCCCGATGGCGATAAAATCAGAATTCTTCGCCTTGACGGTGAAAAGGTCGATAAGTCTTGCAGATATATTGATGATTACCACACCGAGGTCGGTGACAGGCTTTATCACATCTGCGAATTTGCCGAGATAATAGAAAGAAACGGCAGTAAGGTCATTCCTTTGCGTTCATCACTTCCCGAAAGATGTTATTCTGTTTCACCCTCAAACGGTCATCTCATTATTATCACAAAGGGTGAAAACGAACATTCAGATGTAAATGACAGCAACAACTCACCCGAAAGGAACAGAGAACTTGCTGACGGTCATAACAGCGAAATGGGAGTAACAAAAGCACAGGAAGCGGCAATGCTCGCAGGCTCTTTAAAAGGTTGGAACACACCCGAAGCAGACCCACAAAACTATGATGACAACGGCACACCCGTCAAGACAAAACATAAAGACCGAGGTGATGCACGATGACAAGAAAAGTTATCGGACACCATGAAGGTTAATATGAATAAACTCGGTTGCAGAAAATGCAGATACCACAACGAAAATGTTTGCAATATCTGTTGGAAACGGGTTTATAAAGATTTTGAAGAAAGGAAGGTAAAGAAGAATGGCGAAAATACCAAACGAAGTAACCAAAAGGTTGAAACTTCTTGAAAAACTCATTTCTCTCGGATATTCCACAGAGGAAGATATTAAGAAGCTCACTCCCAAGGATATTGCCGTAATTGATGATATATCCTTTACGGATATTATTGAAATTCAGCAGTTGCAGGAAAGCGTTAAGTCGAACAAGTTATTCTCTTATCTTGCTAAAACCAATGAAAAGTGAGGTGGTTTAATTGGCAAGTAAACTGCAAATTGTAACTGCCATATTCAATGACGAGGTTAATAAGGCTACGGAAAGTCAGCAGAATTGGACTTCATTTTTGAGAACGGCAGCAAATAACTTTAAATACAGTTTCCCTGACCAAATCCTTATCTATGCTCAAAAACCCGAAGCTACGGCTTGTGCGGAAATCAGTTTTTGGAATGAAAAGTTCCACCGCTGGGTAAACCGAGGTGCGACTGGTATTGCTCTGTTAAACTTTACGGGTAATAATCCTAAACTTCGTTATGTTTTCGATGTGTCGGATACCAATTCAAGACAGAACATTGACATCCCTTCTTGGCAGGTCGAAGAACGATACGAAGCCGAGATTATCGAAGCTCTTGAAAATGCTTTCGGCGAAATTGGTAGAGGCTCACTTGCTTCAATCATTGATGATACCGCACAGAATATGGTTGACGATAATATCCTTGATTATCTTTACAACTTGGATGAAGCCAAGTACGGCAGTTTCCTTGAAGATTTTGATGAGGATAATTTAAGGTCAGTGTTGAGAAATACTCTTGTCAGCAGTATCGGATATATGATGATGACGAGGTGCGGAATAAATGCTGATGATTTCTATGACCCCGAGGATTTCAAAGACCTCTATAATTTTAACACTCACGAAACAATAATCGCATTAGGCTCTGCTACAAGTGAAATAGCCGAAATGGGACTTCGTGAAATTGAAACAACAGTAAAAGCTCTTCAAAAAGAAGAAAAAAATAAAAATCGCACATTTGTCAGTTCATATGATTTCGGATATGATGAGGGTGCAAAGAAAAAAACAGACACCGAAAGGAGAAATGAAGATGTCACAGATAACTTACAGACAGGTCGGAGATTACAGAATCCCGAACATCACTCTGTCAGCGGAGGAGAAGAACGCTACACTTGGCAAGTACGGATTGATGAGGAAGAATTACCTGATGAATCACCGGAAAGTGAAGTTCAACACACTTCTGATGACGGGCGAACTGATGAAACACCTGCTTCAGACGGAACAGGAAGCACAGCAGATGTTGGAACAGATAACCGAACAGATGATGAAATCCGAAGGAGTGACGGAAACCCTGAAAGAGACCGACCAGATGAGGTGGGTGCAGATGATGAACAACATCAGAGCATCAGCCGAGGAAACGGTACTGAAGGAACTGATCTACAGCTAAGCAATCACGACTTCGATGCACGTTGGAACGGTATCGAATATTTCCACCAAGATAAAGAAAAAAACGAGCTGATTAAAACATTTTTGGCTCCGCATACAGAAGAAATCGCTATGTTCTATGAAAGTCATCCCGACAAAAAAGAACGTAGCGATTTTATTATGTCTTTCTTTAATTCTGCACCGTATGAAATCACTCTCTCCAATGGTGTAAAAGCAGGATTTGAAGCCTATTCCGATGCCATAAGATTATGGCGTAATGACGGAACTGAACTTCGTGAAGCGTGGCAAAAATGGTTTCAGATTGAACGAAGCGTTTTCGGACTTATGCTTATGGAGGAATGGACAGAGCCGCAGGCTTTGCTTTTGCCGGGTGTTGAAAAACAGATGGAACTTATCGGCACGAAAGTAAATAACGAGGCACCTTTGTTTCTTCCTCAATCTGCTGTCGATTATGTGCTTTGTGGCGGTAGTGATTTCAGCGAAGGCAAAATGCGTATTTACAGGCAATTTACAGAAAGTCTTTCTCAAGAAGAAAATATTAAATTTCTTAAAAACGAATACGGAACAGGCGGTCATTCAAATGCTCTCCCCGGAAGTGGATTTTGGGAAGGTCACGACTCAAAAGGTATTGAAATATCTGACCATTACAGTGTTCCTCCAAGACGAGTTTTGTTGAAGTGGAATTATGTTGAAAGCCGTCTTTCGGCACTTATAAAGTCTGACAGATACTTAAACCCAAAAGAAAAGGAAATGTATCCGCAATGGCTTGAAAACCGACTGATAATCGAAGAAGAATGGCGGATTGAAAATGAAGTCCGTCAGTTACTCAGAAATGCCCCTGAAGAAAAGGAACAACCTAAAGAATACAGGTACGAATACAATCTCGGAGATACGGTTTATATCGGTGCAGATGAATATACAATTATTTCACTTGAAGACCCCGTTATACTCAGCAACATCCAATATCCTCTTTTCACGGAAGAATTTTCAAAAGCAGTATTTGAGAAAAGAGTAAGAGAAAATCCTGCAAATAATCATTTGAGAGTAGAAGTTGATGTTGAAAGACCTGCTGTGAATGATGAAGCTGAAACAGAAATTGACGAAAGCAATAAACCCGATTTCTTGCTTAAATATGAGCAGGTGCAAAAGGAAAATCCCGATAGTGTAGTTCTTCTGCACACAGGAGGATTTTATAACGCATTCGGCAAGGATGCCGAAATTCTTTCAATGCATACTCACTATACAGCACCCAGAAAGAACCTTTACGGTAATGTTTTTACACCTTGCTGTCAGATTCTTGACTTTAATCTGAGTTATTGTGTTAAGGAACTCAATGCACAAAACATTGATATTGTAGTAATGTCATTGGATAAAGGTGTAATTGACAGATATTCCGCTACTCCTATATTGGATGAAGTCGAGATTCCCGAAATCACAGAAAGTAACCGTAATAATTTCTTGGATGAATACAATGAGATAAAAGCTGACAATCCCGATTCAGTTGTTTTATATCAGGTCGGAGATTTCTTTGAAGCATTCAATGATGATGCAAAAACTCTGGCAAGTTCGCTTCAACTTGTTCTTACCTCAAGAGCTGTAAACGATAATGAAAGGGTACCAATGGTTGGTTTCCCTGTTCATAGACTTGAAGCATATCTTGAAAATATCCGAAAAGAAAGCAGAGTAGTCATTTCGGCAATTCCCGATGGTGAAACTGCAAGAAAAACATTTCGGATGCCTCAAATTGGTGAAAACAGTGAACTTGAACCTATTGAAAAAGCAAAAAAACTGATAGATAAATTCTGTATTAAAGAATACGGTAAAGGTGCAGATTTTAGCGATATGAAAAATATTGAAATCGCTTACACCACCTTTACTGATGCAGAAATTCCCGTTCAGGTTTCTGTAAATCTTGTGGATTACAGAATTGACAGATTCATAGACAATAACCATTATGACAGCCGAAGCTATAACAATCTTGAATCATTGATTGAATATGAACTTTATGGCTTGGATTTTGATGATTTAGTCTATATTCCCGATGAAGTTTTTGAATCAAAGACATATACGAACACAGGATTGGATTCTGAAGTTACCGGCAAAGAAGTAACGAATGAAAGAACACTTGCTGAAAGACTTGTTGCTTTTTACAGAGATTTTGATTTCTACGGTTTCAGAGATACCCTTGAAATCGGCGAGTCAGAAAAAGATGCCGCAAGTAAACTTGCTGCTGACCTGCAGAATCCGAAATCAATAGACTCGGTTATTGCTCAACTGAAAAGCATAGTTGAAGAATCAGAAACAGATGATAAAAATATTGCTGAACAGTTAATAAAGGAATTAGAGAGAGAAAAGGAAAAACTTTCTGTTATTCCTGATTCAGAACTCATCGGCAAAGAGGTAATAATTGACGGTACGAAATTCGTTATTGAAAAAATCGACCCAGTATTCGGTGATGTTTCAATGCGTGACACCTCTGTTCTGTACCCTATAAATAGAGTTGAGAAAATAGGTCGTATCCGTGAGCTGATAAAACAGCAGACAGCACCAACCTATTCAACAGAAAAAGTTGCGGAAATACCCACCGAAGAAAGCGGACTTCCCTTTGATGTTGTTTTACAGACAATACGCACGGAAGAACCTGCTCTTACTCCGACAGTATGGGAAGAAAAAAAAGAAAAGGTCACAACACTTCATCCCACTGTTCCCGACAGTGAAAAACACAATTTCAGAATAACCGATGATAACCTCGGTGTCGGCGGTGCAAAAGAAAAATTCCGTAACAATATGGCTGCTATCAATCTTCTGCACGAACTTGAATTTGAAAACCGTCTTGCAACACCCGAAGAACAGGAAATACTCTCAAAGTATGTTGGCTTCGGCGGTCTTTCAGATGCCTTTGACGAAACAAAAGAGAATTGGGCAAATGAATATAAAGAACTTATTGTTACGCTCTCTCCCGAAGAATATGCCGCTGCAAGAGAAAGTACACTTACCGCTTTTTATACTCCTCCTGTTGTTATCCGTGCTATGTATGAAGCACTCGGCAATATGGGATTTGAAAACGGTAACATCCTCGAGCCTTCGTGCGGTACGGGTAATTTCATAGGTATGCTCCCCGACAAGATGAGTGAAAGCAAATTCTACGGTGTTGAACTTGACAGCTTAACGGGCAGAATTGCACAGCAGCTTTATCAGAAATCGGGTATTACAGTACAGGGTTATGAAGAAGCAGCATTACCCGACAGCTTTTTTGATGTTGCGGTAGGTAACGTTCCCTTCGGGCAGTTTAAGGTTATCGACAAAAAGTACGACAAACACAACTGGCTCATACACGATTACTTTTTCGGCAAGACCCTTGATAAAGTACGCCCCGGCGGTGTAATAGCTTTTGTTACTTCATCGGGTACTATGGACAAGAAAAATCCTGCTGTAAGAAAGTATATCGCACAAAGG
>JAFWWX010000237.1 GCA_017517985.1 Clostridia bacterium
ACGAAAGACATTACCTTTAATTATTATACTTGCAAAATGCAGATTTTGCAAGAGGAAAGGCAGAAAAATGATTGGGTATTATTCGGACGGTGTTACGAAGTACACAGACCCCTTTTATAAGTGCGTATGCCGCAAATGCTTACATAATTTTTGGAGCGTGACGATTGATGCGCCTTGCCCGGAATGTGGCGATATGGATGTTTTCCGGGATTTCGATGATAAAAAGGCAGCGGCGGAATATGAACGGTTAAAGGGTCAAAATATATCTTGAAATATCCAAGAATATCAAAGTAAATCACGGTATTTCAAGAATAATCAAATTATATCCTTGAAAGGTGGTGTTATTTTGAATCGGTTGGGATTTCTGATTTTGTCTATATTATCCAAAAATGAAGCATTCGACAAACTTTCCGCTATGACCGCAAGGGAAATTTCCGAAACAGAGGATTTTGGTTATAAAGGCAATACGATTTTTAAAAAAATAACGGAATTTGAAGCGTTGGGGTATGTTGCGCCGGGCTACAAAGAGGGAAAACAAAAAACCTTTTTTATCACAGAAAAAGGCAGAGAAATTTTGAAAGAAGCATGAAAGAGAGGATAAGACCATGAAAAAGAAAATCGGATTTGTTGCCATCGGACAGGCCGGCGGCAATATCGGAAAATTATTTGAAAGCAAGGGCTTTACCGTCCTTTATTTGAACACATCACAGGAAGATTTGCAGACTTTGAAGAATGCGAAATATACATACCACATCGCCGGGGGCGAGGGATGCAATAAGGACAGAAACAAGGCAAAGAAACTTGTGATTGATGATTTTGAGAATATCAGTAAAGAGATTTATGAAAAGATGGATGTATCAATGATTTATGTTATTTTTGCATCCGGCGGCGGAACAGGCAGCGGATGCGGCCCGATGCTGATTGATTTATTGCTTGATGATATTTCCGGCGGAAATGGCTGCATTGAATCGGTGGGCGCAATTACGGTTATTCCGGGCGAAAAAGAGAGCGTGAAAGCGCACATAAATTGTTATGAATGCTTTGAGGAATTAACAGGCATTGAGAATATCGCAAGCACCCTTATCATTGATAATTCAAAGGGCGATAAGCTGCTTTTGAATCAGCATATTGTAAATGCGTTTTATAACTTTATTGAGATTCCTTCGCATCACAATGACGAAAGAGGAAATATTGACCGTGCGGAGATTGAGGAAACGCTAAAAGCTAAGGGAATGCTTGTTGTGACCGAGATTCCGGCAAAAGAAAGCACCACGGCTGCAGTATTGGATTCTTTCAAGAAAAGCATTTTTGCACCGATTGAGCCGGACAGAGTTATCAAATACATTTCGATTTCGATTGCCGGGGCTGTGGATGTGGATGCGATGCGAAAAGAAATTGGCATCCCGATTGATGTATTTCAGACTTATAACGATAAAAGCACAATATGCTGCCTTAGTGGCTTAAATTACCCGAAAACAAGGCTTGATGCGGTCTATCAGAAAGCTGTGGAGCATCAAGATTTGATTCTCAAAAATTTACAAGCAACATCGGAAAGCGAAATGAAAAAGGGTGTAAATTTCCTTGCATCCGCAAATAAGCCGGCCGCAGAGCAGCCCAAGGCAAAGCCTTCAAGAAGGGATTTGATGAAAAAATACATGAGTTAGGAGCGTTGCGGAATGGCAGAAATTAAGTGGATTAAGCTAAAAACAGGGATGTTTGACGATGATAAAATCAAGGTTATTCAAGCGATGCCGGAAGGCGATGCGCTGCTTGTGATATGGATTCGTATGCTGATTCTTGCCGGAATCTGCAATGCGAATGGCTATTTGATGATTTCGGAAACTTTGCCCTATACCGAGGATATGCTTGCAACGATTTTTGGAAAACCACTATCAGTTATCCGACTTGCTTTGAAAACTTTTGAAACTTTCGGGATGCTAGAGAACAACAGCGAGGGAATATTCATCACAAACTTTTCTGAAAACCAAAGCGAAAAAATGCAAGACATCCGGGAATATAATCGCATACAAAAGGCGAAATCAAGGGAAAGAGCCAAACAAAAACGACTTGAAATGTCCTTGACAAGTCAAAACGGCTGTCAACCTAGTGTCAATGACAAGTCAATGACAAGTCAAGAATGTCAAACAACAGATATAGATATAGATAAAGATATAG
>JAFWWX010000238.1 GCA_017517985.1 Clostridia bacterium
GTGTCTTGCTGTATTTGAATTTTCAGCTCTGAATGTAGGTCCGAATGTATAAATCTTACCGTATGCCATAGCAAAGCATTCGCCGTTAAGCTGACCGGAAACAGTAAGATTTGCGTGCTTACCGAAGAAGTCATTACTATAATCAACTGCACCGTCTTCCGTTACAGGAATATTCTCAAGATCAAGTGTTGTAACCTTGAACATCTCACCTGCACCCTCACAGTCACTTGCTGTAATAAGGGGGGTGTTTACATAAACAAACCCCTGTTCCTGAAAGAATTTATGAATAGCGTATGCAGCAGCAGAACGAACTCTAAATGCAGCGTGATATATATTTGCTCTAGGACGAAGATGAGCAATTGTTCTGAGGTATTCTATGCTGTGTCTCTTCTTTTGGAGCGGATAATCGGGAGTGGACTTTCCTTCTATATCAATTACATTTGCTTTTAGTTCAAAAGGCTGCGGTGCATCGGGAGTAAGAACAAGAGTACCACTTACAACAAGCGACGCTGCAACATTCTGCTTTGCAATTTCATTATAGTTATCAAGCTTCTCAGCTTCAAACACTATCTGTATAGGCTTAAAGCAGCTACCATCTCCAAGTTCAATAAATCCGAACTTGTTACTTGCTCTGATTGTTTTAACCCAACCTGCAACTGTAATTTCTTTATCCGCAAAATTTTCGGGAGACTTAAATATGTCTCTTACAGAAATATGTTCCATGATAAATTCCTTTCGGTGCTAATTTTTATACTGTTTCTTTATAGTAAATTAATTCCGTACTTTGAAAGCTCTTCAATCATGCTTTCAGGCCATACCGCTGACTGAACTTCACCAATGTGAGCCTTTCCGAGAAGAAGCATACACAGTCTTGACTGTCCTATGCCACCTCCGATAGTGAGCGGAAGTTTATCTTCGAGAAGCATCTTATGGAATACAAGCTCTGCTCTGTCTTCACAGTTAGAAAGTTTCAGCTGACGAAGAAGTGACTCTTTGTTTACTCTTATACCCATTGAGGAAATTTCAAACGCAGAGCCCAGAACCTCGTTCCACACAAGAATATCTCCGTTAAGTTCCCAGTCGTCATAATCGGGAGCTCTTCCATCGTGCTTTTCTCCGCTGTTGAGCTTTCCTCCAATTTTGGAAATAAACACTGTTTTCTTTTCTCTTGTAATTTCATTTTCTCTCTGCTTGGGAGTAAGATCTGGATACATATCTTCAAGTGTCTGTGTATCTACGAAAAATACATCCTCACATATTACATCCTTAAGCTTCGGAAACATTTCAAGAAGTTCACATTCTGTCTTCTTAAGAGACTTGATTATTTTTGTAACAATATCCTGAAGAAATTCTGTTGTTCTTTCTTCTTCATTGATTACTCTCTCCCAATCCCACTGATCAACATATATTGAATGTATATTATCGAGTTCTTCGTCACGTCTTATTGCATTCATATCTGTATACAGCCCCTGACCGTGTTCAAAGCCATATTTGTAAAGAGCATATCTTTTCCATTTAGCGAGAGAGTGTACTACCTGAACCCACGTTCCTGTGTCAAGCAAATCAAATTCAACAGGACGCTCTACACCGTTAAGATTATCATTAAAACCGCTTTCTTTTGTAACAAACATCGGAGCAGAAACTCTTTCAAGATTAAGAGCATTTGCAAGATGAAATTCAAAGCGATCCTTTGCGTATTTTATAGCTTTTTCAGTTTCTCTGAGCGATAAAACCGAGGAATAACCCTGCGGTATTATAATATTGCGTGACATAGCGCCTCCTGAAACAACAAAAATATAACAATTTAAATTATAACACAAATCTTATAAAAAAGCAATAGTAAAATTATATTTTTTTAAGTTTTTTAAACCACTTTAAGTCCATTTATATCAATTTCAAGCATCTCATTTGCTATAATTCAAAATAACGACATATTTTTTGCTTTTCACCCATGTCAAAACTTTGTTATTGACAATTATTCTTATTTAATATATAATTTTATTATTAAAAAATAAACGGAGATAACTATGGCGTATTTACCTAAATTAGGAACAAAACCGATTCCTATGTTCCCCTCCGAGCTTCCGGAGGGTACTGAGCAGGTGGACTTTGTCTACGTTTCCGGAGATGCCTATGTTGATCATCCTTCTTTCGGAACAGCAATAATTGCAAGAGTTCTTGAAAATGCAGGATTTACAGTAGGGATAATTGCACAGCCTGAATGGAAAAAATCTTTTAAACCGGCAAGCAAAATGGGAGTGACGAGATTTGGAAAACCAAGACTTGCATTCCTTGTAAGTGCAGGAAACATAGATTCAATGGTTGCTCATTACACAGCATCAAAGAAAAAACGTTCTGATGACTACTATTCACCGAATAAAGAAGCCGGTCACCGCCCGGACAGAGCCACAATTGTATATTGCAATCGAATCAGGGAAGCCTTTGGAAATGTACCGATTATTATTGGGGGGCTTGAAGCATCTCTGCGTCGTTTTGCTCACTATGATTATTGGGATAATAAAGTCAGAAGAAGTATCCTTATAGATTCAGGTGCAGATATTCTTTCTTACGGAATGGGAGAATATACTATTGTTACTATTGCAAAATTACTTGACAAAGGCGTACCTGTTGAAAAACTGAAAGATATAAAGGGAACAGTAATAAAAGCTCCTCTTGATTATATACCTAATACAGATTTTATCGAAATATCTGATTATGAGACCTTAAAAAAGGACAAAAGAGTGTACGCTGAGTCATTTAAAAAGCAGTATGAAAACACCGACAATCACGGCAAGGTGATTGTGGAATACTACGATAACTGCAAACTAATCCAGAATCCTCCGGCACCTATTCTTACGCGTGATGAACTTGATAAAATATATTCACTTCCTTACACAAGAACCTGGCACCCCTATTATGATAAATTTGGTGGAATTGCGGCTCTTGATGAAGTTGAATTTTCCGTAACACATAACAGAGGTTGCTTTGGTGGATGCGCCTTTTGTGCAATTGCTTATCATCAGGGAAGAAATGTAGTATCAAGAAGTAAAGAGTCTGTTCTGGCAGAAGCCGAACTCTTAACAAAACTCCCGGGATTTAAAGGATACATCCACGATGTAGGTGGACCTACTGCTAACTTCAGATATAGTCCATGTAAGGATGTTTTAGAAGGTAAAAGAGGTGTATGTAATAACAGACGCTGTCTTTCCCCTACCCCTTGCAAAAACCTTATTGTTGACCACAGTGAATATGTGGAGATACTGCGTAAAATGCGAAAAATCTCCGGAATAAAAAAAGTATTTATCCGATCAGGTGTGCGTTTTGACTATGTTGTCGCAGACAAGAATTCGGTATTTCTGGAAGAACTTGTTAAATATCACGTAAGCGGCCAGCTTAAAGTCGCACCAGAACATATTTCTCCAAAGGTACTTTCCCAGATGGGAAAACCAAACGTTGATATTTACAACACGTTCTGTACACGATATTTTAAAACTACGGAAAAAGCAGGTCTTGAGCAATATCTTGTTCCGTATCTTATGTCATCCCATCCGGGAAGTACTCTTAATGAAGCAATTGACCTCGCTCTTTATTTGAAGAAAAACAATATACGCCCCGAACAGGTCCAGGACTTTTACCCGACTCCGTCAACCGCTTCAACAACAATGTACTATACCGGTATAAATCCCTTTACAGGTGAAGAAGTATATGTACCAACAAGTTATGAAGAAAAGAAAATCCAGAGAGCTCTTCTTCAATACAACAAATCTGAAAACAGAGAGCTTGTCCGTAAGGCGATTGAACTGACACACAGAAATGACGCTAAAGAACTTCTTGGAAAAAACATAGGAAATAAAAACAATAAGACAAACATAAGTACAAATAACAAAAACAAAAAATACACACCCGGAAATCAAAATAACAAAACAAGATCGGGAAAAAGTTCAACATTAAATAATACAGAAAAACGAACAACCGGTAACAAGTCCAGAAATGGATGGGCAAAAAGTAAGCCCAAGGCACTTAAAGGTACAAAGAAGAAGCGTTAAGATTGATGCATAAGACAAAAAAGAAAACATGAGGTAACCAGATTGAAGGAAATATATTTTGATAATGCCGCAACAACGGCAGTTCTTGAAAGTTCAGCTAAAATAGCTTATAACATTATGACCGAACAATA
>JAFWWX010000239.1 GCA_017517985.1 Clostridia bacterium
CCATATTTTCACCAATGTATTAAAGTCTGATAACTGCTATGTGGCAGACAATGTTACTCCCGACGGCAGAGCCACCTATGCAAGCAGATTAACGCCGGAGGAAATTGAAACCGCAAAGATATTTGATAATATGAATTTTACCGATAGCCCACTTGACTATATTTTCAAAGCATATATTGTAAATTCTTCGGAATATGACAACGGCAATAAAGAAACCTCCGGTACTTGGCTTTTCTTTCCTCCGTCAGAGCTTGATGTCAAAAGTGCCCTTGCAGAAATTGGCTTGTTGCCCGATTGCAGCAGTGATAAATATTTCTTTGACGGCTTTAAGTCGGAAATAAAAAGTATTGAAAATATTTTACCTATGCACACAAGCATAGAGCAATTATCTGATTTATCAAAAAAACTCTCGGAGCTTGACAGATACGAAATTGTGATACTTAATGCTGTTATGGAATCAGGTGCAAAGTTTGAAAATATTGAGCAGTTGAGAGAATACACCTTTAACCCTGCATATTTCAATCTTGTATTTGATGTTTCCAATGAAGCGGAGCTCGGCATATCCCGTATATATCACTCCGGCGAATTTGACGAGTTTGAGGATTTTGAAAAAGACGCAATAAATGCGGCTGCATTTGGTAAGTATTTTGCGGAAGCAACGCAAGGTACATTTACGGCACAAGGATTTTTATATAAGACCTCTGCTGAATGGAGGTCTGTTTCTTTGCCCGATTTTGTACCCAATGCCGTTAAAGGCGGAACTGATGAACGCCTTATAGACACAACAGAAATATTCTCTGTTGATTTGGATAGCTTTTTTAGGCAGACAAGCGACGAATATGATTTTATGTTTGATGATGTGGTAAGAGCTCAAAACAGAATATCAAGCAGCCTCCGCAGTAATGATACAAAGGCAGTTAAGGAAATGATTTTCGGTATGATGAAAGAAGAACATTTAGACATATCGGAGGTACAGCCATATCTTAACCGTGTTGAGAATTTTGAAAAAATGAAAGGTCTTTCCGGCAAAAAAACAAGGACGCAGGAAAAAACATCTATCCGGGAGCAGTTAAACGACGGTAAGACCAAACAGAACGATACACCACAGAAGAAAAACAGCAAAAAGAATGATTTGGAGGTTTAATTATGGCAATGTCAACAAACAATTTTCTTGAAAATGAATTGCGAAAGATTTTCGGCAATGATGATATATTTTCAAACACAAAGTATATATCCGGCGTATGCTACGGCGAGCTTGACAATGAATTAAAAGTAAAATGCCAGATTGACGATAGTGGCGTGAGCAGAAACTATGATGTACTGCGAATATCCGTTATTAACAGAAAAGACGGTGTTGTAGATAAACACGCAATACAGTTTTTCGATGTTTGGGGTAAATTACCCGTTCCCAACAATCATAATTTTAAAGACGGTGTTGCACCTCATATATGGGTTTATGACGGAAAAACGGAATGGTATGCGGCTGCTCCAAAAGAAAAGCATTACGAGATATTGAGGGATAATGTGAAAAACTATCTTGACATATTCCGTGATAAGTCAATGGAGCATGAGCAGAAACCGTCAATAAAAAAACAGCTTGCAGAGAAAAAAGAAGCTGCGCCGAAAAAGACCACAAAAAGCAAAAATAACGAATTGGAGGTGTAGCGTATGGATAAAGAATTGTTAAGGTATAAATCAATGGACGCGGAAAAGCTGGCTGCCGAGCTTGATTATTTCTTCCGGCAGAACTACGAAAAATATTCCTCATACTTTCACAATCCGTCCGAAAAGGAAAAGGATTTATACGATAAACTTATGCAAGGCCGTTTTGTTGGTATAAAGAAACTGCTTGAAGATATGGGACAGAGCGAACACAGTTATTTGATGAATCGCTTAACCCAGCACGAAAACAATTACCCAATGGATTTATATTTGATTTATCAGATAAAGCGCGAATTTGCAAGAGATTATTTATTTGAAAAATACGATAATCTTCAAAAAAGAGGGCTTTCCGTTGATAGCGATAATTACGAGCTTATGTATTCGGCAGAATTTACCCCTGCTGATACTTTGGCGGATATTATGGTGGAACTCAATCTAAATCACCCCTCCGATTACAGAGGGCATAGTTTGAGCGTTTCGGATATTATTGTTCTCCGTGAGAATGAAAAAGAGACAGCCTATTATTGCGACGGTACACATCTGCGAGAAGTGCCGGAGTTTTTTAAGGAGCCTGAAATCATAGTTGAGCCGAAAGACGAAAAGGAATTAAGGTCTGATTTGAGCAGCCCGACAGATGTTGAACTTGATATGTGCTTTGATATTGCTTTTAATATTGACGAGCATTTGCGTAAAAATAGCCCTGAATACAGAACTTTGTTTCCTGATATTGACGAGCAGACAAACAAGGAACTGATTGCTGACGCTATGCTGACAGCAAGGACAGTTGCAATAAAAAAGATGTTGAGCGGAATAGAGCACGAACATTCTCCCGTTCTCTTAAAGCAACTTGCGGAATATGAAAAAGCATACCCTAAAAACCACTTTGAAATTTACACATTAAAGCCTGAATATCGCAGTAATTGCCCTTATGCAGTAGATAAACAGCGTGCTAACCGTGATTACATTAACCGGGATATGTATGAGATAATCGCCTCCGTTCCTATGAGTAGTGATAAAACACCTATGCAGATTGAAGCAACGGAGCTTATCAAAAACAGCTTTACCAATGATAGATATGTTCCTGATACAAGGGATATTATCGTTACAAATTTTAACGGCATTGAAAAAGCATATTTCCGTGAACGAAAAGAATATGTTGAGGTGCCGGAGTTTGTAGGCGTACATATACGCTCTGCGGTAATAAGTAATTACAGAGGATATACGGCCTTTATCGGAACTGACGACAAGGTTTATCTTGGACGGAGTGAAAACTATCTGCATAACAAGGAAAACGGATTTTTGCCGTTTTATAACAATACCGATAATTCTCTTGTGTTCATATCCGATAATGAAAAAATGTATGCGTTCCTTTACGGCTCCGGCTGGATTGTTTCTCAACAGGAAATGATTGAGCATGGAGCTTTTTCATTGAAAGACTATGCGGAATATGCAGCACTTAACGAGGGTGTATTATCCAGCTTTGATAAAACCCGTGAGATAAAATTTGACGGCAAGAGTTTTTCATATCCCGTCTTTGATAGAACGAAAAAGGTTTCTATCCGTCAGCAGCTTGCAGAAAATAAATCAAAGGACGCCGAAGTTCCCAAAGCTCCGGCGAAGAATAAAAATAATGATTTGGAGGTGTAACTATGGCAGAAGCATTTAGATTGCATGTTTGGAACGGTGAAACAGACGAAGCAAAAAATGTTGATGATTGGATAGGCTTTCCCTGTTCGCCTGAAGAATTTAACTCAATACTAAAACAAAGTTGCTTTACAGACGAGCAGATAAAGAATTGTGTTATTGTAGGTTATTTGCCGGCATTTCCTGAATATGACGACGTAAACGATTTCTTTTCAAGTACAGACCACCCACACAAAGAAAATGGGTATATTATCCGTGAGAATATTGACGAGCTTAATTATCTTGCTCATTTCTTATGTTCTTTCGGAGAAACGGACAGACAGGCATTTGCGGCAGCAATCGAAGCCGGCGAGCATAACAGCAGCCTTACCGAGCTTATCAATCTTGCTCAAAATATAGAGTGCTACAATGTACTTGATGAAATATACGATTGGGAAGATTACGGAAAATATGTTGCAAAAGAAGAATATAATATCAATGCTGATTATCTCGGTGAATTAGCCGAGTATGTTGACTTTGAGAGATTCGGAGAAGAATATGCAAGACGACACGGCGGGCATTTGCTTGATGATAAATTTTTAGAAATAGATTGTGCTACCTATGTTGTCAAGTATGACGGCGATATAAAAAATATTCCCGACAGATTTCGTATAAGTTTATATGTTGATGAAGAACGGTTATTAGATTACAAGGTGAAAGAAGCTCTATCCCTTGCAAATTCTCTTGACCGTTTTTTTACTGCTCACGATAAAGATTATGCAGCACGATACCCCGACGGGAGAGTAATGTCAATTTCAGAAATGCTTGTCAATGGTGATTTGCAGTATATAAAATCAATGCTTAATAATTTGGCTGATGATATATTGTTAGGCGAGGTTGCGGAGTACGAAAAGAAATTTTTGAAAGATAACTACCTTGCAAATGCCGAAAAGCATACCGAGCAGAATTTCAATCAGATTGACGGACAAATGAATAATGAGCCGCCGAAAAAAGAAGAAAAGCCGTCAATCAGGCTTATGCTAAAAATCATTGTTCAGGAGGTAAAGGAAAACAAGGATAAGGACAAAGACCATAAGCCTCCGCAGAAATCGGAGCCTACGCTATGAGTACAATAATATTGCTTTCTCCAAAACAAAGCAGACGGGCAAATGCCCTTGTTCGCAAGCTCTGTTGCAACTACGACGGCGGTCATTGCATTTTGCTTGACGACGGCGATCCGTGTGTATGTCCCCAACTTATTACATACTCACATATTATCTGCAAATGGTTTAAGGCTGCCGTACTGCCTGTTGATAAGGATTTGCATATTGAGCTGATGAAGCCAACGAACACAAAACAGTGTTCCGTATGCGGCAGATACTATCTGCCAAAAGGTAACAGGTCAAAGTATTGTCCCGATTGCAGAAAAATCATTACAAGACGGCAGGCGGCGGAACGCAAACAAAAACAGCGTCTTATGTCACGGAATAAGAACATAATATTCCCTTAAAACAAGGCATTTTGAGCGTTAAATCAATAAGGGTAATACTCTTTATCCAAAACCCTTAAAATGCCTTTCTATTGCGTGACACAAAATATATAAAAAGACCGTGATACAGTTGCCAAAATCGGCAGCATGTATCACGGTTATTTTTTATAGCATATCCGGGAATAAAGGTTTTTTCCCTGCAGCTATTCTGTTTTTATTAGATATTTTCTTTGCTTCTATGAAACGTTCTTCTGTATATCTTCCGTTTCTTTTCAGAATATCTGCAAGCTCCGTTTCGTAATCGGTGCCCTTTTCCTCTAAAAGCCTATCCCATATATAGTCTTGATTTAGTATATATTCCAATTCTTCTTCTGTAATCATTCCCACACCTCTTTACACCATTAAATGAATATTACAGGTTTGACAGCCTGTGTGTCCGTGTCTGTTTCCGAGAGAGTCGAAGCGTACCCAGTTTCCCGTACATTCGGAGCCGCAATTAGGACAGGTGAATGTATATGTGCCGAGTTTTCCTGTTAGCCCTGCTTTTTCTTCTGCTTCCTTATCTGCTTTGAAAAATGCGGCAGCTTGTTCATCGGTAAGCTCAACGGTATTTTCATTATTCTTTATCTGCTCGTCTATTCTCTTTTTCCACAAATTAAACATTTTCCATACTCTCCTTTTTTTGGAATACATTTATTACAACACTTTTTTTAATGGCGTAATCATAAGCAACCTTTGTTCCGCTTTTAGGCTGATAGTCTGTTAAATCTCTCCTGCTGTTTCTTCTTCTCGGTGGGGCATAGTTTTCATCATAGTACACAACACAATATTTGCTGTTATTTATCATTTCGTAATTGCGTTCCACATAAGCAGCTTTTCCGGCGTCAACCATTCTTTCGGGATAATATGTATCTTCGTACCTCTCCAAAAGGTAATTACGGTATGAATCGTCAATGTACGGAAATTCAGCACGTACATATATTCTCTGTATGTGTGGATATTTTTCTTTTAGTTCGGTAACTATACTGTGGCAGAAATCATCAAAAGCGCTCTTACTCCCAAAATAAAATGTGTCAACATTTTTGCTTATGATTAAATCCTCAACGGCATTATAAACTGCTTCTTTTAGTTCTTCCGTTTCCTTAATTTTTCTATGCCCGAAGAAACAGCAGCAGTGTAATCTATCAATCATTGTTTCTGTTCCTTTATGTTATTATTTCTCACACATTATACCATTATCACCTTTAATAGTCAAGTCAGAGGTTTAGTATTCATAATGGCGGCATATTCTAAAATAGAGGTATTGAGTTTATAATAAATAGTAAGAGCATTATTTGTTGCGTGTGGCAATGTTGGGAGTGGTAAAATGAATAAATTTGATAAGAATAACGCTGAAATCGGCGAAAGGATAAAGGAAATTAGACTTAAAAGATGTATGACGCAGGAAACATTGTCAGAGAAAGCTGGTGTTTGCAATCCTCAACAGATAAGTAATATCGAAAGAGGTTTATCGGGTATGTCTATTGCAAAGTTCAAGGATATTTGCAAGGCTCTTGATGTGGACGCTGATTATATCCTGTTCGGTGTATCTCCGCATAATGCTGAAACCATATTGAATAAATATATTAAGCAAATGACAAGTGAGCAGATAACTAACCTTGTTGAAATGGTTAAGGCCTATGCGAAAACTTGCGGGATAGAGGAAAAATAAATATTTGCATAAAAAGACCGTGATACAGTTGCTAAAATCAAGCAGCATGTATCACGGTTATTTTTTTATAGTTTTTTCTTCAAAAGTGGTTTCAAGTAATTTTTCTTAAAATTTCTTGGCGTTCCGAAGAACTCTGTTTCAGATTTAGAAAAAGCGTTTGCTTCTGCTTTCAGCGATAGTAATTCAAATGAACACAATAAATCTGCGACCTGGAATAGCTTATAATCAACCGGCAGCACTTTTCTAAATTCAACATTTGAATAGAACACATTGAAAACGGTTGTAATTATTTTTGTCAGTTCTACTTGTCCGTTGTCATAATAAATTACGATTTCATCAAAAGAGTTGAAAAATTCGGAATTACTGTTTATGGTGTTTGCAAGATTTCTTGACAGCTTTGACGTCATTGCAATTACATCATCACACTCGTTTTTATTAACATAGGTGCAGATATAGTTAAAATCCAATCTTCTTGCAAAGTTAAACAATGCGTGAAAAATGCGTTTTCTTTCTTCCATAAGCATTGTTTTATATATTTCCTCACGGCGAATAATAGGGCCTGTATGTACTGCTTTATAATCAAAATTCAGATTATGCAAATGACTTTCAAGAGCTTTAATATTTTCGGATATATCCACATCTTGATTATGCAATATCATAGTAACAAGGTAATAAGGGGCGTGCGGTTTTAACGGGCCGAAATCGCCGGACTCGTCAATAAATATACTTAATTTTTTACTCACAATGCACACTCCTTTCCGTGTATATAAAAAGTGGCGGGGAAATTCCCCGCCGTTCGGTGGACCAGGGCTTTTCAGCCAGCCCAAAGAGCAATATTAACATTGCTCTTATATTCTATGGTTATTATAACACATTTATTCCTAAAAGTCAATGGATAGACGAAAATTTTCGTTTTTGCACAAATTTCAAGGACAAAATGTGTTGCATTTGGGTTATATCCCTCTTGCACTATTATTATATACCATTATATCAGATTTTGCAATATCCAATATGTAAATTTTTATCTTGCAGCAACAAATCTAACAGCGGTTAAAGGAATATAGTACAAGGCTACAAGCAGTCTCCACATTAGAATTATTCCTCCGATAGCTCCACCGATAAAGAAGCTGAGTA
>JAFWWX010000240.1 GCA_017517985.1 Clostridia bacterium
CCATTTCTGCCATCAGTGTTTGGTCCAATGTCAGGGTTTCAATTGTTGAGTTTGTTATCTTGTAAACTCTTGAGTCTCCAACATGACCTATCAAATACTTACCGTCCTCAAAGATGAGGAGAGCAGAGAGGGTTGTTCCGGTTTGAATCTTAATGTTTCTTCCATACTCACCAATACGCTGATTCTGTTCTTTGATAATTCTATCCCAACGGTATTTAACCTCATCAAAGTATGAATCTTTTGCAAGGATGATTGGCAGTTCTTCTTCAAACCAAACAGAGAAAGCATTTATAACGGTTGCACTTGCAACTTCGCCTTTTTCAAGACCACCCATTCCATCGCAAATAATTGCAAGAAGAATTTGACCTTTTTCTGTTTCTGCTTGTTTAACACACATACTATCTTGGTTGGTTTCTTTTCGGATACCAACATCAGTATGTAATGCGATACTGTAATTCATTTTTTCACCTTCTTACGATTCTATTTCAAAGGTAAAGTCCTCGTTTGAAAGGCGAACTTTAGTCCCTGAAAATAATTCTACTTCTTTTTCAACGGCTATTGCTCGGCCGTCAACATAAGTCTTATTAGTCGAGTTAAGGTCAATTATAAAATAGCGTTTTTCTCTTGTTATAATATCAGCATGACTGCGACTAACTGTACTATTATCATTTACCCAATAGTCAACATACTTTCTTTCAGAGCCAATTCTGAAAGACGGTTTATTGACGGATATTTTTTCGTTTGTTTTTTCTCTTATGAGGTAGGGGTAAGAAGGTGTATAAAGTTCTTCCGAACCTAATACTGTTGTTCCTCCGGGATCAGCGCCGAGAACGGTAGTTCCATCACTTAATCCTTGAGTATTATCCTTTCGAGTGTTTTCTATTTCCTCAATAGGTTCTTCATCGACTACAATTTCTTTTTTCTTTTCCTTTAGCGGATCATAGACACCTTTTCCGGTAGCACCTGTGTTGCCGGAAACTTTTGCACCACAAGCGTGGCAGTAGTTTGTGCCTTTTTTTAGTTTTGCTTTACACTGTGGACACTCTATGTCTTGCGCACGGCTTGATTTTTGTCCGAGAAGTTTATTTATGTATTCTTCAAGGTCGAATACTGAAAAGTTAATACCGCTATTAAGTATTGTAATATAATCTCTTACATAACTATTGTCTTCGCCGGGAGCAAAGGTGCAGTTCTGAATAATGTTCAATAGGAATTCACGAAGCGAGTCGCCGCTTTCGAAGAACTGAATCGGAACATACACAAAATAGATATGTTGTGTTGCAGGGTTAACCATTACACGATTAAAGTCCATCAAGAGATTATGTTGGTTGAAATACGCTTCATCCATTGACTGTAGATTATCGAGAATATTTTGAAGAATTTTAGCAAATGACTCTTTGTTGAGAGGGGTGGCTAAAAATTCTTTGAATGTAATAAATCCTGTGATATTGTATATCAGTTTAAATGAAGATCCTTTCTGAACAACATCAAGGTGAAGTAAGCCTTTTACTTTATTCGCATTAATAGCGTAGGCTTCATGCTCACTTATTTGTTGCCCTTTTTGGCTTTTTATTATGAGCTGTGACAGCCCTAACTTACTTACTACTTTAGTTTTGTTCATGCATCTCTACCTTTCGAATCGGGTATTTATTAAAAATTAAATAAAACTATTTGATTATTTTTTCTTCAAATTCTTTACATAGAGAAGTGTATTTTTTTCCATAGATAGCACATGGTGTATTAGCATTCTTCAAATAAAACAAATAGCAAATATCTCCAACCTTTATCTTTTTATCGGTTGCTCTTGAAACCCAAACGCCTTCGTTTTCATTAAATACAATTTGGCAATATCTATTCGAACTATCTGCGTGGACACGTGTTTTATCAATAACTTTCTTTTCTTCAATTATTATCTCTAAGTTTTTTATTTTCTTGATTTTCTTTGTAACTGCTACCATTTTTCTTAAGCCGAGAAAAAAGCCAAAAGGAATTAACACAAAAACAGTAACTATTACAAGAGAAAAAATCGAGTTAAAAGACAAATCTTTAACGAGCATTAGCTCAATTAAGAAAATTGCTAAAGCTACAAAAAAGAATATGGAATAAATTACTTGTTGCTTTTTATAGTTCTGTTCTTTTATAAATTTTTCTATTGTAAGTTCTTTCATTTTAAATGCCACCATTTATATATATAATGTTTTTACAGGATATCCGTTATAGAAAGATAAAGGAGTTATGTTATCCATTTTTTCAGACAATACTGTTATTGCACAGTATGCGCTGTATTTACCGTCCTTTGTACTAACTGTTATAATTGCACTACCTTCGCCTTTGGCGATTGCAACACCGTCTTTATTTATTTCAACAACGGATTTTTTGTCACTTGTACATGTTAGATCACTTAGTTTATATCCTTTAGGGAGTTGTTGTACAATAATATAATACTTATCTCCAATTTCAAGGTTTGCACGAATTTCAGATAAGATGATAGAATCTCCTTTGAGGATATTGTCATTTTCTGTCTTTTCGTCTGTTTTTTCCTCTTCCTTTGAAGAATCGTCATCTTTTTTATCAAATGGTTTATATTCTAATGTGCATTGATCTGTGTTGGCTTTGCTGAAAAAGGCAATATTAGAAAATGCAGAACTCCAATCTCCGTTTTCACAGTGAATATTTAAGATTTTCGCATTTTTCTCTCCAAAAATTTCCCAAGAAACTTTTATTTTTCCTCCTAACAAATCTGCAGCATATGAAGTGTCAGTCAATTCAAGTTTTAAAATAAAAAATACACTTATATCTACGCATCTATCCAAATGAAGTTTTACATCTCCACTGGTTTCTGTTTCATAAACGCATCCTTGGGATTCCGCTAAAGCTTTTATAGCTTCCGCATCCGCCCTCAAATCTAATGTTTCTAAAATGCCGTCTGCTTCTGGCAAAACATCAGAAGCATTCGTTTCTTCTATTAAATGGTTTTCAGAATCTGCGAGATGCATCGTATATGAAAAACTCGCACCAAGACCTGCTGAAACCTGAACACCTAAAATAGGCTTTTTCAAACCTATAGTATAAAGAGCGGGGCCTACACCAACAGTTCCGGTTATTTTTGCTTTTACTTCTGCATCTATATCTTTATCTGAAACTTTGATTGCTCTTAACTTGTTGTCTTTATATTCTAATCCTTTTGAACCATGTTCGGTTAATGTCGCCGAAACAGAGCCATCAGCTGAAATTTTAAGATTGATATCAAGACATACTCTCGCAACACCGACAGAGTATATGTCAACGCTGCCAATTTTTATTGTTTTTGCACCATTTCCTTTTGCTTTTCTGTCTTTTAGAACACTATTTTTTAAATTAGTAAGGAATTTTCCGTTACCATTACTGTATTTTGGTGCGACAACTTTGTCATAAGGAGCGTCTTTGTATTTAAGTCCAAAAGATGCTTCTGTTTCGTAATCAACTCTAAGAGTTGCTTCTTTTAATTCAA
>JAFWWX010000241.1 GCA_017517985.1 Clostridia bacterium
ATTATGTTTAAGAAAATCAAATCAGTGGCAACAGGTGTTGCAAACAAGGTAAAGGGTTTTGTTTCAGCAAAGGAAACAGTAATGGCAGCAAAGGCTTATGCAGTTCTTGACGGTACAGTTGCTGAAGCCTATGTGGATACAGGCGTTAAGATCCTCATCGCCGTAGTTATCGGTGCTCTTCTTCTCGGCGGTCTTTATGCTCTCTTCAACACAACCATTATGCCCACAGTCACAAGCAAGATTCAGGGACTTTTCAACTACGCAGGTTAAGCGAAAACAAAAATTAAAATTAAGAAAGAACGAGGTAAAAAATTATGTTTAAGAAAATCAAATCAGTGGCAACAGGTGTTGCAAACAAGGTAAAGGGTTTTGTTTCAGCAAAGGAAACAGAAATGATGGCAAAGGCTCGCGCAGTTCTTGACGGTACTGTTGCTGAAGCCTATGTGGACACAGGCGTTAAGATTCTCATTGCCGTTGTAATCGGTGCTCTTCTTCTCACACTTCTCTATGCACTCTTCAACGACACAATTATGCCTACCGTAACCGAAAAGGTCGAAGGTCTTTTTAACTACGCAGGCTAAATAATTTAAACGGGCGGAGCAGAAACCCTGCTTCGCCCCAATTTGTGAGGACTGATAACTATGACTAAATTTATACAACCAATAGGACCGATAAGACCGATTTCACCTGAAAAGTTAATGGAACTCAATCCTGAAGAAGTAATAATCACTATTGTGAAGCTCGCTTGTATTTTTCTTTTCTACTTGGCAGTTCACAAGATTTCAAAAGTTGTAATCAGCAAAACACCCGGTTACAACAAAGAAAGCAAAAAAATCCCAATATATCATTGCATCAGTATTATTCTTGTGTCAAGTCTGCTAATTGCCTTTGGTTGGTCAATAGAACTTCTCAAAGGCATTATTCTTTTGCAAATATTACTCTATGCTTCGGTATCAGATATACAGACACACGAAGTTAAAGATTTCATTTCAGTTTTGATATTCATTACAGGCTTTATAGGTGTAACACTTTCAGATATTCCGATGATGCTTTTCAGTGGCTTGGCTATCGGCGGAGTGTTGTTAATCTGTGCTATGGTAAGCGGAAACAGACTTGGCGGTGCAGATGTTAAGTTATCTGCTGCCTGTGCTTTCTTGCTTGGTTTATCAAAGAGCATAGCAGGTCTTGTTATCGGTCTTTTCCTTGCGATAATTTGCAATATATATTTCAGCTATAAAAATAAAACAAAAGGTAAAGCGTTTCCGCTTGTGCCGTATTTGTCAATAGCTTTTATGACTATGTACTTCATATAAGGAGGAAAATCACAATGAAAAACAGAACAGCGATAGGTATCGTCTGTATTATTCTTGCGGTGGCAGTAACCTTTGTTGTGTCACCTCTTGTAAACAACATCTCTGATAAGAAAACTGAGGTAGTCCGCTTTGTTGCTGATGTATCTCACGGAACAGAGATTAAAGACACAGATGTTGAGATTATGAAAATCTCAAATTCTGCACTCCCCGAAAAGGTAATTAAGGACAAGAAATCAGTTGTCGGAAAATTCGCAACAGCAGATATATTCAAAGGCGACTTTGCAACCGAAAGCAAGGTAACTGATAATGCAAACACAGCTAATGATGTTATGGCTTCACTTAAAGGTGATAAGGTTGCTATGAGTATCACAATAAACTCATTTGCAGGTGGTCTTTCAGGTAAGCTCGAAAACGGTGATATTGTAAGCATTTATGTTACCGATAAAGATAACCACACAGAAGTCCCGGCATCCCTTAAATATGTCAAAGTAATCACAACAACCACATCAGGCGGTATTGATGAAAACGATGTTGTAGAAAATGAGGACGGCAGCTTTGAGCTTCCTACAACAATTACGGTTCTTGTGTCTGTAGAACAGGCAAAAATCCTTGCAAACTACGAGGAAAGTGCAGTAATGCACGTTGCTCTCGTTTACAGAGGTGACGATGCAACTGCAGACAAGTTCCTTAAAGCACAGGACGATTATTTCACAAAAAAGAATGTAAGCGAGGCTGATAAGAATGGCTAAGATTATTGCTGTAATCGGTTCACCCGGTAGCGGTAAAACAACCGTTACTCTCAAATTGGCACAGGAGTTTTACTGCGCCACTACAAGCGGAGCAGTAATTTATCTTTCACCTTCTTTGAAAGTCCCTGCTTTGGGCGTTTTATTCCCGAATTACACGCCTGACAGTATCTTCTCTCTCGGTACGATGTTTGATAAGACAGACATCTATGAGGAGGATGTTCTGAACCACTTGGTAACTGTTAAGGCTATGAATAACTTCGGTTGTCTTGGCTACAAGGCGGGAGAAAACAAATACGATTTTGCAACACTTACGGAAGATAAAGTAAATGCACTTTTTGAAGTGCTTCACAAAATGGCAGGATATGTCTTTGTTGATTGCACAGATGAAGAAAATGACCTTATCTCACAGATTGCATTGAGAAATGCACACGAGGTAATTATGGTGCTTTCACCTGACCTTAAAAGTATGGTCTATCTTGCATCAAACGAGGAACTCTTCGGAAACAATGCTGAAAGAGCAATGAGAATTCTTAATGTGAATGAGAATGAACTGTATTCACCTGTTGATGATGTAAGAACCAATGTGAAGAATATCGCATATATCTTGCCTTACAG
>JAFWWX010000012.1 GCA_017517985.1 Clostridia bacterium
AGAGAACACACAACCAAGATAATAGATATTACTCGTTTAATACTAATCATCTCCTTCTTAAAAAACAAAAAAATGACCTGACATTACATCAGGTCATCATCTCTTTTGGTTTAGTGCGAGTGGCAGGTTTTACCCTTAACCGCACCGTGACAAATCTCGCAAACAGTATCTTCAACATATCTTACGCAAGTTCCGTTTGAGCCGTCACCGATTTTCTTACCGCAGGTACTGCAATAAACGGTGGGGTCATTCTTTATTGTGTATTTGGGACACTTGGTAATATCGTAGCAGGAGTTACCCCATTCATCAACCGCATAGAAGCTCTTACAGGTGTGAGAGCCGCAGATTGAACAGCCTTTCTTTTCAAGGCTTACGATGAAATCGTGAGTTTCCTTGCTGTCACAGTTATGTTTCTTGACACCGCAGTTATAGGCATTTGCATCGTCATCGCCGACGATTACAATACCGGGACCGTCATTCGGTTTTACTGCTTCCGCCTGCTTATTCGTTGTTTTTTCGACTGAGCCGTGATTATCAGGCTTTGTCATTTTTTCAGGTGCAGCGAGAGTTATCATATTCTCGTCAACCTTCTTCGATTCCTCAACATACAGATTTGTTCCGATGGTGATGTCCTCAAGATTGAGATTATCGTTATCGGTGACGTGCTGTGTGGTTGAGGTAGTCGTTTCGGTGTCTGTATCCTTTCCGCAGGACTTGCCGAAAAGTGCAAAGATAAGTGCAAGAATTATCAGCAGCACCGCAACAAGGATAAAGATAGTTTTGTTGTTCTGTTTTGAGTTTGAATTGTCTTTCATTTTCTTTTGCCTCCTAAACAATTAAAATTTTTCGGTTAATATTGATACAATTTCTATCGGTACATTTGCAGTCGTAACCGTTTTCCCTGCAAACTGTATCGGCACAGAAACGGTATATCTGACACATATTTCAAGCTGATTATCCTTTTGAAAACTCATTTGAGGAAGTGTCATTGAATATTGCAGATTGCCGTCTGTGTCATAACTATACAGCGTATCGGCAGATAAATCCAATGTGCAAAATTCACAGAGCTTTTCTGTGTATTCGGGGAAATCAAGTGTTTCGGTGTAGTCGTTACCTTGCTTTATGCTGTTGAATATAAGAGTGGAGTTTGTGGTGACGAAATTATCTAAAACAACCTTGCTGTTTTCCCGTGTGACATTGATAACCGAGATTGCGGATGCATAAGTGAAAATGCTTGAGAAGATAGCGACAATTACGATGATTAGTACACATATTGATACATAGCCTTCGCCTTTGGTGTCTTTCAATATCTTCATTTTCCGTCACCTACTTCCAATACTTTTCCGAAATACCCGACCTTGTACTTTGTACTGTAATGGGTATTTTAAAGGCACCGACGCCCTGCACATAGGTATGAACAGAGATTGTCAGAGTCATCGTATCTCCAAGCTGCACACGCTGGTATGTTTCGTTATAGTATTCTGTTGCAGAAGTGGTTACATCAAAATCAAAGAAAGTGTCTTTAAGTTCCTCACACCGTTCCTCAAACTCATCACCGAATGAGCCTGTAAATGCGGCAGTTTCAATAAGCTGTCCGCAGATCTCGTCCATATCCTGCTTGAGTGTTAAAAAGGAATAGATGTTAAGGGTTACTACAAGCACCATCATAAGTGCAATTAAGCCGATAGCTACATCAATATAGCCTTCGCCCTTTCGGGAAGTAATAAGTTTCTTCATATCCTTTCACCTCCGTTATCCGAAAAGAACGCCGACAGAACTGATAATCTGTGAGATGATGACAACAACATACATAAGCATAAAGCAGACAAGCAAACTCATTGAGAGTTTCTTTGTCTTTTTTGGTATCTTCTGTGCTTCAAGCCTTAACTGCTGTCTTTGAATATCCGCAAACTTCATTGAGAGAGATGACCAATAAACCGTGTTATCATCACCTCTGACAAGAGCAATAAGTCCTCGGCATACATCACTCATAAGCGGTGAGCCTACTCTTGATTCAAGTCTTGTTATGGCAACTTCAAGATTACCGGAACGCATATCCGCTACTGTAATGTCAAGCTCGTGTTTGAGTTCGGGACAAGCGTGAGGTGCAAATGATTTAAGCATACCAAGTACATCCTTGTTGTGAGATATACTCTTTTCAATCTTGAATACAAGGCGGGGAAGCTCATACTCGATTTTTGCTCTTTTTGCTTTAATTCGGTTTGCAATTCCTTTCATATTCATTCGGTAAAGAATGAACGCAAGAAAAAGAATTACGGGAGAGAGAATGGGGAATATGAAAAGCATCGGTATTGCGAAAATACCGACAATAAGGGATTTAACAATAGCATTAGCCATAAACATTTCGGGTGAAATGTTCATCTGTGCCGTTCTCAAATCCGATTCAAGCTGCATACGCTTGAACTCGTTAAGGTGTATTTTCTTTGCGATAAATGAGGCTATGTTAGAAAGCCATACATCAAGGCTGCTTGTCTTTTCCTTCTGCTGTTTTGCAAGGTTGTTGACAGCCTTTGAAGTTCGCATATACGGAATGCGGTAAATGTCTGCCAAGATGAAATATGCGGCAATACCGCAGAACACTCCTGTTATAACTCCAACCATTTAACCGCCTCCTTTACCGTTTGTACTCTACGGGTTTTGTGTATTTGAGCATAAAGATATAGGTTATGAGAATAACCGCACC
>JAFWWX010000242.1 GCA_017517985.1 Clostridia bacterium
CGTCCTCGTGACCTTTATCCTTATCTGCAAGGAAACGGAAAAGGTCGTTGATTTCAGGAATTTTAACCTGATCTGCGGGAACGGAATTTGTCTTTATATGCTCAAAGCTTTTAAGAATCGGCTTCATATACTTATGGCTGAAATAAAGGCAAATCAAAACCATCAGCACAAGAACAATAATGAGCAACGCAAGCATTCTGATATATGATTCGGAAAGCAAGGACTGATATTCCTTTTCGGGAACCATAACGGTTAAAATATGCTTGCTGTTGCCAAGTGTAATTTCTCCGTGCTTGCCGATAAAGGTTTCGTTTCCGTATGTAAAGGTGTCAAAATTTTTACCCTTCTTTATTGTCATTACGCCTGTGTCGGACGGAGAATACCCCGAATGATTGATGGACATCTGCCCGGTATATGAATCCTTTTCGCTCTCTGTAAATAAACCGTGAATGATGTTGTCAAGCTCATCATTATATGTTTCGTAGGTCAGGCTGAAATAAAGGCTTGAGATTTCAAAACCGCATACACCGAAAAGCTTGTCATCCGAGTCAAACACGGGAACACATAAAAACCTCACATTTTCCCAAGTGCCGGGAATCTGATATACACCCGTCAGCACATAGCTGTCGTTACAGTCTGCCTTTGAAATACGAAATACATCGTCAAGCTCGTGATAAATACCCTCCGGCATCTCCAAATGCCATTCGCTGTAATAATCAACGCCGTATTCCTTTGCAACGGCAGACGAGCCGTAGAGCATTGAGGTTGTGTGGTTTACCATACTGTTTGAGTGAAGATAGGAAAATTTCAGGTAAATGCCGCTGTGGTATTTTTCGGGAAGCTTACTGTTTACCGTTGTGTTAAGCATAAAGAACGCACCGCTGCAATCGCCATACTGCATATTTGCAGCTACAATATTGTAAACCTCTGCCTCAAGCGCGTCAATCAACGCCGCATTGTTTTCCAAAGCTTCAAAGCTTATATTTTTAGAAGCAAGATAATGCTCTGTTTCTTTAGAAAGATGCTCTGCAAACAAAATTGCATGAGCTGCATTTGTATCAATAGAGGTTTCTGCACGGTAGTTCGTTTCTTTAAGTTCTCGCTGAAAGGTTTCTTTAAGACGAAACGGCATAATGTTAAGAATGCCTAAAAAATTCAGTGCAATCCCGATAACAACAAGGAACAGCATTAAAAGCACAGCAATATACACAGCGAGTCTTCTTTTCATAGAAAGACCGCTGTTTTTTATTTCCGCCAAAGTGGCTTTAATCTGCGGCAGCTTCATTTCTGCTCCTCCTTATCCTTTAATACTTGCTTTTCAGCTCGTTAAGAGCCTTTTCACAAAGCTCCGATAAAACGGTGTTTTTATCCTCGCCTGCGGACACTCTCGCCTGATACTCAGCCCGTGCCTTTGAAAGTATATTGGTAACATTGCCGTCAAATTCCTTTTGAACGACAGAAGAATTTTCAAACACGGGAAGCGGCTTAAAGGTATATTTGCTGTACATATCGCTTACAGCCTCATAAAGCATACGGTATTTGGGATTTTCAACACCTTCAAGGTTTGAAAAAAGTCCCTCAAAGGCTTCTTCTGTTGCCGGAATATAGCCTGATGCGGCTGCAAATTCGATGTTGTTGTCCTTTTCTGCAAGGAAATCAACAAATATTTCCATTGCCCTGTTTTTCTTTGCGTCGTCTGTTTTATGAGCAAAGAGCGTTACACCCCTTTGCATAACGGTAGGTGCAGCACCCTCAAAAACAGGATATGCAAGAACCGACAGCTCAATCTTTTCCACGCTGTTGTCAGGATAAGTTACATCATCACGGGTATAAAGAATACCAGCAGACGAACCGATGTAGGATATAATATCGCCTGTTTTCCAAAGATCGCTTCCGTAATTATCATAAAGGCTTATACCGCCTTCAATTCCGGGTTCGGCAATCGCATAAAAAACATCCTTAAATTCGTTGGTATCGCAGTTTACCTTGCCGTTTTTGATAAGCTCGTCACCCTTGGCGGCAACATTGATAAGGAAATAGTTGTAGAAATCATCATACTGGAATAAATCCTTGCCGTCCGACCATTCATAATAGGCGGATGCCATTTCAAAAAGACCGTCAAAGGTTTCAAAGTCCTTGACTGAAAAACCGGTTTCA
>JAFWWX010000243.1 GCA_017517985.1 Clostridia bacterium
AAGACAAAGACAAAAACAAAGACGGAAGAAAAGACGCTCTCCGGGCTCGAAAATAAAGGTCAGTACGCTGACATTCACGAAAAGGCATCCGGTATTCCGGAAAGTCTTGCGGAGGATTTGTGCGAGGCTATTTCCGACGCCCACGAGAGGGAGGAAAAACGCAGTAAAGAAAAAAAGGACAGCCGTGACAGAATAACCTTTAAAAATGTCATTATAGCTGTTGCCTTTGGCATTACGCTGTATTGGATGTTAAATCATCTGAGCCTTGTTCCGTCTTTTTTTAAATATGTTTCAAATGTATTCTCACCAATAATCATCGGCGGTTGCATCGCCTTTGTGCTGAATCTTGTTCTGATACCAATAGAACGATTGTGGCTTTTATGCTTTAAAAACATAAAAGGCAAAAAACTTTTCGGAGTTTTCGACAGATTGAAACGCCCTGTGTGTCTTATTCTATCCACACTTATTCTCACAGGTCTCATTTTTGGGTTGTTCTTTATAATTGTCCCGGAGCTTACTCTTACTGTAAGAACATTTATTGATATGGTTCCAAAACTTGCGGCGAAAATTGAATCCCGGCTATCAGAGCTTTACGATTTTCTTGCAAGATACAACATATCAATCCCTGAGCTTAAATTTGATACCGACAAGGCGATAAAATTCCTAAACTCCCTGCTTGCAGAAAGAGGACAGCAGATGCTCAACACCACCGTTGACTTCACCACCTCCCTTCTTGCGACAATATTTAACTCCGTTCTGTCGATTGTATTTGCGTTTTATGTGCTTGCTCAGAAAGAAAAGCTCGGCCGAAAAGTAAAAAGCATACTCTACGCTGTTTCCGAGGAGGAAAAGGTAGACACCGTAATAAAGGTAGCAACCCTTTCCAACAGTGCTTTTACAAGATTTGTGACAGGTCAGTTTATAGAGGCTGTAATTATCGGCACTCTATGCTGGCTTGGAATGACGATACTTCGTTTGCCCTACGCCGGTGTAATATCCGTTGTTATCGGTGTGACCGCACTTATCCCCATATTTGGTGCATTTATAGGCGCATTTATAGGTGCTATTCTTATACTTGCAGTGGATTTTATGCAAGCAATATGGTTTATACTGTTTATAATTGTACTTCAGCAGCTGGAAACAAATCTTATATATCCGAGAGTTGTAGGCAAATCAATCGGACTTCCTGGGATACTTGTACTTGCTGCAGTTACGGTTGGAGGTGCTGTATTTGGCTTTGCGGGAGTACTTCTGGGCGTACCGATATGTTCTGTGTTTTACTGCATATTCAATGAGTTTGTTCATCTGCGTATAGAGGACAAGGGCAGAAGAATAATCAGAAAAACCAAAGAATAACCCTTTGGAAAGGAATTTACCCTTTATGGAAAATCTTGATATAATGGCTGAATCCGCCGGCATCGGCGAAATACTTGAAGGAATAATATCTGTGCGTGCGGCAATAGAGGCTGATAGCAGGCGAATTGACAGTATATTTATAGACCTTGAAAAATACAAAAAGAGAGACCGAAAAATCACCGGATTTGTATCCTTTTTAAAAGCAAAGGGTATTCGCCCGGAGTTTTGCGAAAGAGGGGTAATTGACGCATTTGTCAGCTCTCACGGCAAGGATTCTGGAACTACCCATGGTGGAGTTGCGGCAAGTGTAGGTGAAAAACGATATTGCACAGTTTCCGATATACTTGACAGAACAGTGAAAAACAAAGGTTTCTGCATATACCTTGACGGAGTGGAGGACCCCTTTAATCTTGGCTATGCTTTCCGTTCACTGTATGCCGCAGGAGCGTGCGGAGTAATTCTTCCGGAAAATATACGCAGCGGTTCTTCGGGAGTATTTGCAAGAAGCTCTGCCGGAGCTTCGGAGTATATGCCAACTGCAAGATTCTCGGGTAGCTCTGAACCTCTGGAAAGACTTAACTTTATTAAAGAAATTAAAAAAAGAAAAATAAGGCTTTGTTGTTCTGCCGTGTCCTCCCAGTCTGTACCATTATTTGACTATTCAGACGGTTTCCCTATGATACTTTTTATAGGTGGTGAAAAAAGGGGAATATCTCCCGAATATATGGAAAACGCAGACACCCTTATTCACATCCCCTACGCATCACCCGATATACGCTATTCTCTACCAACAGCTACGGTTGCTGCGGTTGCTGGCTTTGAGCTTTCAAGGATAATAAACGAATAATTTTCATCTGTTTATAAAGGGCTGTAGCAAAATGAATTGTTACAGCCCGTGTATTTTACAAAAGCATCAAATGTTTGTATGGAGCGATCTGTGTGGCGTTCCCTTATTGTATTCTGTATAAAACCTATAAATTATTACAGTTTTCCATATTCGTACATAAATTATTACATTTTGCGTGATATAATGATATATATGCTTGAATTATTTCAAAGAGAGGATTTGTTTGGAATGACAAAATTTTTTGGTGCCTATAAAACAAAAAAAATAAAAATTTCACCGAATTTTATAACAGCGGTTTTCTTTCCGCTCGCGGTGATATATTTTGAACTGGTATTCAAGCTGTGTGTTGGTGGTCCGATTTTTCGAGCAGGTACACTTGTAATGCTGATGGTAAGTGCCTTTGTCGGCGGTGTTGTGTGGATTCTATCAACAATATCTAAAAATTCCCGCATAAATCGTTATATCGGTGCAGGTCTTCTTGCACTTCTGGCATTCCCCTATCTTGTACAGTACTTTGTATATAGGGCATTTAAGATATTCTATGACCTTAATACCCTTTTTGGCGGTGCGGGCGATGCACTTGGTGGCTTTGCCGGGGATATAATAAGACTTGTTGTAAGCTTTGACGGTATTTTTAAGATTTTTCTGTTTTTCCTGCCTACGATTCTGCTTCTTGTTTTCGGAAAGAGGCTTAGTCTTTGTGATAGAGTAAACGCAAGCAAGCGTATACTTACCTTCAGCTTTGCCATTGAAGCCTGGATTCTTGCATTTATACTTGTTACATTCATCCCCTCCCTCTCAAGGATGCAGGGTGAGGAATACAATTTCCAAAATGCAGTTTCAAATTTTGGACTTATAAAAGGAATCCGCCTTGACTTATTATCCGGTGCTGAAAGCGCAGGGAATCTGGATTTTGAAAATGTAACCTCCATAACAGTACTCCCGCAGATAGAGTCGACTTCAAACAAAACTGACCCGGACAATAAGGTTCCTCATATAACAGATAAAAACAAAAAACAGGAAGTATACGGCGATAACGCACTGGACATTGACTTTGCGTCCCTTGATGCAACCGGCACCCATGCAAAGCTTAACAAATATGTAGCTTCAATTACACCCACAAAGAAAAATCCCTATACCGGAATATTCAAGGGTAAAAACCTTATTATGATAAGCGCCGAGGCGTTCAGTGCCGAGGCTATCGACCCTGAGCTTACTCCAACTCTTTACAGACTTGCTACAAAGGGTATAAACTTCACCGACTACTATCAGCCTGCAAGTGCAGGTACAACCGGTGGAGAATATCAGAATATATTCGGATATCTGCCTATGTCAGGAGGTAAATCCTTTAAGAATATGGCGACAAAGCTGAACTACTATACAATGGGTAGTCAGCTTGACAGACTCGGCTACTATGGAAAGGCATATCATAACAACGACTATACCTACTATGACCGTGATAAAACCCACATAAAGCTCGGCTATTCCGATGGCTTTATGGGCTACGGCAACGGCATTGAGGAGTATGTAACAAAGTGCTGGCCTCAGAGTGACCTTGAAATGATACAGGGAACATTGCCGACATACATCGACAAACAGCCCTTTAATGTATATTATATGTCCGTCAGCGGTCACGGGGTTTACACAAGAACAGGAAACTCTATGACAAAGAAAAACTGGAATAGAGTAGAACATCTTGAATATTCCGATGAGGTAAAGGGATATTATGCCGCTCAGCTTGAGTTTGAAGATTCTCTGACATATCTTGTAAATGCCCTTGAAGAAGCGGGAATTGCGGATGATACAGTAATATGTATTTCCACAGACCATTTTCCCTACGGACTTGAAGACGCACAGCTCTCAGAACTTTACGGCTATACTCCTGCAAATAATCTTGAAAGAGACCATTCGCGGCTTATTCTCTGGTGCGGAGAGCTTGAAAAATATGATCCAATTGTGGTAGACTCACCCACCTTCAGCCTTGATATTCTTCCCACTCTTTCAAACCTCTTCGGTACTACCTTTGATTCAAGACTTATGCCCGGCAGAGATGTATTTTCTGAAGCCCCTGCTCTTGTTTTCAACACCGGTTATGAATGGAAAACCGACTACGGCACCTATTCCGGTGGAAGGTTTGTTCCGGTGAATGAGGATATTGAAATCCCTGAGGACTATGTAAAGAATATCCGGTCTATTGTAAGCAACAAAATTCTATACTGCCGCAATGCTCCCGACAGCGACTATTTCAGATATTTGGAAAAAGAGCTTAGCGGTAAGGAATCCAAAAATTAATGTACAGCATAACAAAACCTTGGCAGAGGAAATCAATCCTATGCCAAGGTTTTATTTTTGTCGCTATAATATATTACTGTTTACAAAAGTCTATAAGCGCCTGCGTATTTTCCTCCGAGTATTCAACCTCCGATGAGAACATTCTTGATATTTTCGCAATATCCTCCAAAGATAACTCGCCCTTTTTTGACAGAGAATATTCACAAAGAAGCATTACCATTCTTGTACAAAGCACACAAAAAGATATTACATCCGTAAGACTTTCACCGCACAGTACCTTTGAAAGATGACGGTAAACGAAATATACAGCAAGCTGTTCAAATATGGTGTCAGATTCTTCGGGAAGATTTTCTGAAAAATCCTCTTTTTGTATATTCTTAAGAATATTGTGCCAATCATTTTCCATATATTCAAGCCCCAGAAAAAGCTCTGCATACTGGTTTTTTGAAAGTATAATATCCTTTGCACCGCACAGCCTCAGTACCTTTGAAAGCCGTGTGTCTATTCTCTCGTCTCTATTCTGGAGTGTGCAGAAAATCTTATCACGAAGTTCAAAGATAGCCTTATCCTCATCGCATATCCTATCGTTTTCTCCGTCATCAGATATTTCTATAATTACGGTTTTATCCGACTTTTCTACAATAAGCCTTGCTGCCGCCTCGCAGCAAAGTCCAACTCCAATTTCCTCTCTGTCCGAATAAAAATTTCTGTATCTTGGGTGGTCAGAGCATATCTGGCAAAGGGCATCTTCGCCCATAGCACATATTATATCACATAGATTTTCTGAATTAAGAAAGGGGCATCTTTCGTTTTTATCAAGGATAAAGTGAGGGCAGTCCCCGTGGGATATATTCTTATTGAGTCTTTCTCCAAGGTTTCCCCCTATCAATTTATAGTATTCGTATGTATTCTCGTCAATGTCAATTTCCCAGCCGATACAGCAGTTGTGACGACATTGGCTGTTAATACATTTGAAATTCTTATAGTAATCCGGTGCATATATTTTCATACTCTATCCTCGCATTATTACCCGATTTTTCCCAATAGCAACAGGGGCTGTGAAACAATGGGGCTGTAGCAAAATTAATTGTTACAGCCCGTGTGTTGTGCAAAAGCAATAAATGTTTGTAGGGAATGACCTGTGTGTCGTTTCGTCATTTTGTGCATTTTGCGAATTCTGCTACAGCTCCATCATATTTCTTATTTCATTAAATCTCTTATTATATCGCCAAGAATACGGATACCCTTATCAATTTCCTCGTCTGAGGGCATTGAGTAGTTAAGTCTGAAGGAATCGGAGAGCGCATTTTCATCACAGTTGAACGCCTTACCTGTTACAACAAATACCTTCTGCTCTATCGCCTTTTTCATAAAGTCGTCAAGAGCTACACCGTCCGGAAGTGTACACCAGAGGAATAGTCCGCCCTCGGGGCGTGTGAATTTAACTTCCTTAGGCATATATTTTTCAAGCGCCTCCAGCATAAGAGTTGCCTTGTGTCTGTAAAGGGTACGGATTTTTGCAATATGAGCATCCATATCACATTCCTTCATAAAGTCTGCAACAATCATCTGGAAGAACTGATTGGTATGAACATCTTCAACCTGCTTTGCCACTACCATCTTCTGTACAACAGCTTCGTTTCCGCATACAAAACCAACTCTCATACCTGCTGAAAGTATCTTTGAGAAAGAACCGCAGTACATAACTCTGCCGTCTGTATCCATACTCTTGTAGGTGGGGACATCTGTGCCGGCAAATCTTAGCTCGCCGTAAGGATTATCCTCAAGTATCATTACATCATATTTCTTTGCGAGAGCATAAACTGCACGTCTTTTTTCCTCACTTGTTGTAATTCCGGCAGGATTCTGGAATGTGGGAATAAGGTACAGAAATTTTACTCTGTCGTGGGTTTTAAGAGTTTCTTCAAGGATTTCAAGGTTTATTCCATCATCCTGTAGCGGAACTCCCACGGGAATTGCACCTATTGAACGAAAAGCATTAAGAGCACCGATAAAGCTCGGATTTTCACAGATAATCTCATCGCCTCTGTTGCACATTACTTTACAGAAAAGCTCGATTCCCTGCTGACCGCCGGAGGTTATGATTGTCATATCTCCCTCTTTTACGCAGTCGAATTTTTCGGAAATTCTTGCAGCTACAAGTTCACGAAGCGGAGCGTAGCCCTCGGTCGTACCGTACTGCAAAGCAGCCGATGCACTATCCGAGAGAATTTTGTTTGCAATTCTTGTTATATCCTCAACCGGAAAAGATTCGGGTGAAGGATTTCCTGCCGCAAAGGAAATAGCACCCGGAGTACCCAGGCTCTTGAATATCTCACGGATTGCGGAGGGTTTCATATTTTTTATATTATCTGAAAGATTGTAATTCATTTTAAAATACTCCAATTTGATAATCTGCAAATATCACTTTGCAAATATCTGTTACTTCTTACTGTATATCTGCTGTTTCTGCCATGTGAACGCTGTTGGTCTTGAATACTGCCTGGGCAACATCCGGCTTATCCACCTTCATAACCACCATTGCGTGGTCACGCATTTTCGGCAAGAATGCATACATATATTCGACGGAAACCTTGCCCTCCTTAAGAAGATCAAGAACAGCTGCAAGTCCGCCGGGCTTATCGTCTATCGCAACACCTATAACATCTGTTACCTTAACGATAACTCCACTCTGAGAAAGTACCTTTTTTGCTTCTTCCGGCTTATCAACAATAATTCTTGCAACTCCGAATTCAGATGTATCAGCGATAGAAAGTGCGCTCATATTAATATGATTTTCCGCAAGAACATTACAAATATCGGAGACTCTTCCGAACTTGTTTTCTACAAATACAGATAGCTGTTTGATTGACATAACTTGTTACTCCTTTTTCTGTTTATTGTAAGGGAGATTTTGAAAATGCATAATGCATTAACAACTAAATTTTCAAATTTTTCTGTTATCTATAACTCTCTTTGCCTTACCTTCGCTACGGGCAATAGTCTTGGGGTTAACAAGGTGAACCTTTGCACCGATACCGAGTATGGAACGAATTTCTTCAGTGATTGCCTTTTCCAATCTTTCAATGTTCTTTACATCGTCTGTGAACAGTTCTTCCGTCATTTCAACATTGACATCAAGTGTGTCGTTGTTATTTACTCTGTCAACAATAATCTGGTAGTTGGGCATTGTACCGCCGGTCACCTTAAGAAGCACTTCCTCAATCTGTGACGGGAATACATTTACACCACGGATAATAAGCATATCGTCGCTTCTGCCCTGAGGCTTGCACATTCTGACATGCGTTCTTCCGCACTCGCACATCTCGTAATTGAGCTGACAAATATCTCTTGTTCTGTATCTTATAAGCGGGAAGCCCTCTTTTGTGATTGTAGTAAATACAAGTTCACCGACACTTCCTCTGGGAAGAACTTCACCTGTATCGGGGTCAATTATTTCAGGGATGAACATATCCTCGCAAACGTGCATACCCGCCTGCATTTCACATTCATAGGATACGCCGGGACCCATAATTTCGGAAAGACCGTAAATATCGTACGCCTTGATGCCAAGTCCCTGCTCTATAGACTTTCTCATTTCCTCGCTCCAGGGCTCTGCGCCGAAGATACCTGCCTTGAGTTTGAGTTGGTCTTTAACTCCCATTTCAGCTATAGATTCTGCAAGATACATAGCGTAGGAGGGTGTACAACAAAGCACTGTGCTTCCGAAGTCTATCATAGTCTGAATCTGTCTTTGTGTGTTGCCTGCGCTTGTGGGAATTACTGTTGCACCGATTCTTTCGGCACCGTTGTGAGCGCCAAGACCGCCGGTAAACAATCCGTAGCCGTAGGAAATCTGAATAAAGTCGTCTTTGCCTGCGCCTATTGCAGTCATCATTCTTGCAACGCAGTCTGCCCACATTTCAAGGTCTTTTCTTGTGTATCCTACAACTATCTGTTTACCTGCTGTTCCGCTTGATGCGTGTACTCTCACAATTTCATTCATCGGAACAGCAAACAGTCCGTAGGGGTAATAATCTCTAAGGTCCTTCTTGTATGAGAAGGGAAGCTTATGTAAATCCTCAATGCCGTGAATGTCGGAGGGCTTAAGACCCTTTTCGTCCATACGCTGACGGAAAGGCTCAACCTTTTCGTACATTCTCGCAACTTGTGCCACGAGTCTTTCGCTCTGGAGCTTTTCAAGCTCCTCTCTTGGCATACATTCTATTTCTTTCTGGTGGAACATAGTAATCATCCTTCCGTTGGAAATTCGGAATTCGGAATTCGGAATTCGGAATTAATGTGGATTTTCGCACCAAACTTTGTAAAAAGCAAATTCCTTGATAGCGAAAATCTTCTTTTTGTTGTGTTGCCTCACGGCAAGATTAAATATGATTTTTAATGCGTTAATTATTGCATCTTGAAAAATTTTAAAACCTTTGTCCTGTAAAAACAAATTTCAAATTCACACTCGGCAACTCAAAATCAATGAAAGGTTGCGAAGCTTTCTAAGTCCGTAAGTGAACTTTTAAGAATGCAAAGCACTCTTCCCAACCTCAATTCCGAATTTACAAATTATACCCGAGCTCAAACGCCTTGAGATTTACTTCAAGGAATTTTTCCGGAACGGTAGTCTTTATTGTTTCCACCCATTTTTCGAAGGGAATGTCGGTGGACTTTGCCATAACACCGATAAGTACAACATTTACTGCCTTTGTGTTGCCTGCCTCTTTCGCAAGAGAAAGCGCATCAACAAACTTTGCATCAACCTTTTCGGATATTTTGTTCTCAATCTCCGTGGGATACTGCGCAGCGCCGGTGATTACAGGCATCGGATTCATTTTCTGTGTGTTTACAATCATTTTTCCGCCCTTTGCAAGATAGGGAACTGCTCTCATAGCTTCAAGCATTTCAAAGGCAAGAATTATGTCTGCCTCGCCCTTATCAATAATGGGGGAATGTACCTTTTCGCCGTACTTTACATATGTAACAACGCTTCCGCCTCTCTGACTCATTCCGTGTACTTCGGATACTTTTACATCGTATCCCTCTCCGATAACTGTGTTACCGAGAATTCGGCTTGCAAGAAGTGTACCCTGACCTCCTACGCCGACTATCATTATCTTTTTTGTCATAGTCATTTCCTTTCCATAGGTCTGTCAGAGGACTCCTCGTCCTCCGACACCTCCGCGGTCGCTTTCTTTGGAGAAAGCAACGCAAAGAACTTTCATATTCAAAAAACGGTTTTATTATTGTGAAACTTTTTATTAACACCTATGCCCGAGGAGCTTTGCGAGTCGGGCAAATGTGGCGGGTCAAGGGGTCCCTCGACCCCTTGCGGGTGTGTTGGGGGCAGAGCCCCTGACATATATCAGTCGATTTTATCAATCGCTCCGAACGGACAAACATTAATGCAAAGTCCGCAGCCGTTGCACTGAGTGTCATCAATTACTACCTTGCCGTCTACAACGGAGATAGCAGGACAGCCAAGTTTCATACACATCTTGCAATTCTTGCACTTTTCGTCATTTATCTCGCAGTGACCGCTGTACTTTACATTCTTAAGAAGTGCACAGGGTCTCTGAGCGATAATAACAGACGGTTCTTCTCTCTCTGTTTCTTCTTTTACTACCTTTTCAAAGTTCTTTATATCAAAGGGATCGGCAACAGTAACATGGTCGATACCGCAAGCACGGCAAAGGTCAACAAGGTCTACCTGGCGTGTAGGCTCTCCCTTGATTGTTCTGCCGGTGGTGGGGTTATCCTGATGTCCTGTCATACCGGTGATTGAGTTATCAAGAATAATAACTGTGTTGTTACCCTTATTGTAAACAATATCAATAAGTCCTGTAATGCCGGAGTGCATAAAGGTAGAGTCACCGATAACGGAAACAAGCTTTTTGTTAAATTCCTGTCCTCTTGCTTTTGCCATACCGTGAGCTGCAGACACGGACGCACCCATACATATTACGCTGTCAACACTCTGAAGGGGCGCAACAGCACCGAGAGTATAACATCCAATATCACCGGAAACGGTAAGTCCCAGTTTTTTCAGAACATAGAATGTACCTCTGTGGGGACAGCCTGCACACATAACGGGAGGTCTTACAGGAATTGCTTCCTCGATTTCAGAGAAAGGGGCTGATTCTTCGCCGAGAACAACCTTCTTTATCATAGCAGGTGTATATTCTCCGAGAAGTGAAAATTCGCTCTTACCTACAACCTCAATACCAATAGATCTGCAGCATGTTTCTATAAAGGGGTCAAGCTCCTCTATAACAAAAATCTTCTTGTGTTTCTTTGCAAAGTCAAGAAGCTTCTTTTCCGGCATCGGATATACAAGACCAAGCTTTAAGTAGTCAGCCTTTTCACCGAGGGCTTCTTTTGCATATACATACGCAATACCTGCGGAAATAACACCGATTTCACTACCGTTATCTTCGATAGTGTTAAGTTCTGTTGTTTCTGCAAATTCAGAAAGCGCCTTCTGTCTTTCCTCAACAACAACATGACGCTTTATCGCCATAGCAGGCATCATTACATTCTTGGGAATATTCTTTTCATAGGGTTTAAGGTCGTCATTTGCTCTTTCGGAAAGTTCCACAAGACTCTGGGAGTGAGAAACTCTTGTGGAGAGTCTTACAAAGAAAGGAGTATCAAACTTTTCGGACAGTTCAAAAGCTGTCTTTGTAAAGTTCAGACATTCAGAGGAATCAGACGGCTCTACCATAGGAATCTTTGAAGCTTCCGCATAGTGTCTTGAGTCCTGCTCGTTCTGTGAGGAGTGCATACCCTGGTCGTCTGCAACGCAGAATACAAGACCGCCGTTAACGCCGATGTAGCTTACGGTGAATACCGGGTCTGCCATAACATTAAGACCTACGTGCTTACAGCAGGACATCGCTCTTGCACCCGCAACGGATGCACCAATAGCAACCTCTGCCGCAACTTTTTCGTTAGGCGCCCATTCAGAGTATATTTCGTCGTATTTTGCAATGTTTTCAGTAATTTCCGTGCTGGGAGTTCCAGGGTACGAGGAAACGACCTTAACGCCTGCCTCATACGCACCACGGGCAACCGCAGCATTGCCGAGAAGTAATTTTTTCATATGTATTTATCCTTTCCTTTTACAAGATGCAGTGTAAATCCACCTTGCAAAGATCATTTTCCTACAATTTAATATTATACAAAAAAAACCTCTTTTTGTCAAGAGGGTTACGGCTTTGATTGCATTTTTATTGTTGTGATACAATTGATGGGTGACAAATAAAAAAAGAAAATAGACTCCAAATGTGATATAATGTTAATAACCACAAAAACAAAAAACACAAAGGAGCTATTTTCAATGAACATTATATCATCAAATGCCCACTTTCGTC
>JAFWWX010000244.1 GCA_017517985.1 Clostridia bacterium
TATCATCGGAGATTCCGGTTATTTCTGTTATTTTTTCAGGTATTGGCATTTCGGGATTTACAAAGGTACAGAATTCGTCGTAAATTTCACCGTTTTTATATTTTACCGCACCGATTTCCGTGATAGCACAGTTCTGCGGTGATGTACCGGTTGTTTCAAGGTCAAATATAACAAACTCATCTTCCTGAAAAAGAGCATCCTTTTCGCCGTAAACTGCTCTTGCGTTATCATCAACAAAATATGATTCTATTCCGTAGATTACCTTTACATCGTTACCAAGCTTTTCACGGGCAAGCATTGACTGGGGAAACGCCTGAAGATTTCCGTGGTCTGTAATTGCAACTGCACCCTGTCCCCACTTCTGCACCTGTTTTATAATATCCTTAGGGTCTGCCGTTGCATCCATTGCAGACATATTTGTATGCAGGTGAAGCTCAACTCTCTTTTCCGGTGCATTGTCTTTTCTTGTCTTTATACAAATTTTTGAAAATGCGGTAGGTTTAAACACCGTGGGGAAAGTCGCATCAAAGGTATCAACAGAACAGTTTCCGCACATTGCATAAAATCCGCCCTCTGTAATCTTTGAGAAGTTTTCGTCCTCACTCACATTATATATAGTCTTACACACCATCGACGAATCATTATCAGTTATATAGAAGATTAAAAGATACTTTTCGCCACTCTTTAAAAGCTTCTTCTCCACAGAGAAAACCTTACCCATTATTGTAACTTTTTTTGATTCTGAATTAAGGTTTCTAATGGGTGTAATTTCAAAGTCTTTAATGATTCCATAACAAGGCTCAGGCTCGGATATATCAAATATCATATTTCCGGATTTAGCCCAGCCTTCATCGTAATTCACTTCACATACAGGCTCATTTTCATAAATCGAATTTTTCCGTGGCACAAAATCCGCAGGCAATTCAACCTTCTGGCGGTACTTATTAAAACCACCAGGTTTCTCACCACCTTGCTGATTTTGAATAATGGGTGGAGCTTCTCTCGGAATCTCCATTGGGTTATAATGAACTATTGGCACAGGATTCATTGACCTGAATTCGTCATATTCAAGCGTTGTTTTGCCGGAAAAAATTATTTTCTTTGATAGTCCAAACCACTCATATATTATTTTTGAGATATCCTCATCACAGCCTGCATATGTAAGTATTCCAAGACCACCGTTACGAAGTTTTATTACTATCGAGCTATCATCCTCAACAACACTAGCAAGCTCATCAAAAGATGCTGTATCCACAATACTTATCTCACCGTTATCTGCTGCCATTGAGGCAAATTCAGCAGTTGCACCGTTAAAAAATCCTCTGCCGAATGTATTTCTCACCTTAAACTCCGAAAGGATGTCCGCCATTTTATCTATAGAAAAATCAGCTTCACTGTATCTTGGATTTATCTTAACTCCGCCTGCATCGTGTGTCTGTTTTATACTATCACATATTTCCGCCAAAACACCATAGGGCACATATTTCGGAAATGATATGACAAGATCTATAAGCTTTTGCTGTTTGTCAACCCGAAGCTTATACTCTAACATTTGCGAAAGCACCGATCCTTGCTGTTCTGTCGGTACATATTTTGAAAATTTCCTAAGGAACGAATTGTACATATGTAATCCTTCCGTCACAACAATTGTTATGACATTGCTTCTACTTCCTTTAATATTCTTTCTATTACTTCGTTTTCCGGTATTTTTCCTATTGCCTCTCCCTTTTTAAAAAGAAGAGCCTCGCCTTTTCCTCCTGCAACACCAATATCTGCCTCTCTTGCTTCACCGGGGCCATTTACTGCACAGCCCATAACCGCAACAGTTATGTTTTTTGTGACAGAATCAAGATGCTCGTGAAGCTTATTTGCTATACCTATTACATCATAATCACATCTTGCGCAGGTAGGACAGGAAATTATATTTACTCCTGAACGAAGTCCTATGGATTTTAGCAAATCCCTTGCGGCATAAACTTCTTTTGTACAGTTTTCCGTAAGCGAAACTCTTATTGTATCGCCTATTCCGTCACAAAGAAGTGAGCCTATTGCACAGCTGGATTTAATTATTCCGAAGCGTTCAGTTCCCGCTTCTGTAAGACCAAGGTGCAACGGATAGTCAAACCTCTGACTAAAAAGTCTGTTTGCTGCAATTGTCGTCTGTACATCAGAAGATTTTATAGAAACAACCGTGTTATAAAAATCAAATTTTTCAAGAAGATTCAAATGATAAGTCGCACTTTCCACAAGAGCTTCCGGTGTAGGCTTTCCATATTTTGCGAGAATATGTTTTTCAAGGGAACCTGCATTAACGCCTATTCTTATCGGAATATTCTTCTTTTTACATACATCAACTACAGCCTTAACATTTTCATCGCTTCCAATATTTCCGGGGTTGATTCTGACCTTATCTATTCCATATTCTGCACTTTTTATTGCAAGCCTGTAATTAAAGTGAATATCCGCAACAAGCGGTATGTGGGTATACTCCTTCAGGTACGGAATACTTTCTGCTGATTCTTCGTCAGGCACGGAAAATCTCACAATCTCACATCCGGCTCTTTCAAGCTCAAGTATCTGTGAAAGTGTTGCTTCTCTGTCCCTTGTTTTTGCAAAGGTCATAGATTGTATGGAAATAGGTGCATTACCGCCTATATATATATTCCCTACTTTAATTTTTCTTGTATTTTTTCTTTCCATTATATTTCCTCTTAACTAAAAACTATCCTTGCAATATCATTATAGGTAATAAATACCATAAACAGCATGAGAACCACCATTCCGACAAAATGTATATATCCCTCATATTCCGGTTTTATTGGTTTTCCACGCAGAAGCTCAATAAATATAAAGAATATTCTTCCACCGTCCAGTGCCGGAAAAGGTAAAAGATTCATTATACCAAGGTTTATTGTCAGGACCATTACGATATAAAGTATATTTATAAGTCTGTATCCGCTTTCAGATTCCCTTACGGTTTCGTTTACAGTTTCAACCACGCCTACAGGTCCTGAAACTGCCGCCATTCCATATCTTCCGCTAAATGTATCAAATAATGTTTCGTATATCATACGAACCGTTGAAACAGTCTGCATTATCGTCTGGTGCAGTACGGTTATGGGATTTTTTGCAATTTCAACGGGATATATAAAACCTGAATCGGCAAAAACAACTCCCCGTTCTGTAATTGTCGGAAAAACAACTCCCTTTATAACTGTACGCTGTCCGTTTCGCATCACTGTCACATCGCAAGGCTCGCTTCCCACACGCATTATTTCAAAATTAAGGTCATTATATATTCTTACTTTTTCATTGCCGATTTGCAAAATTTCATCTCCGACCTTCAGTCCATAACCGTAGGTATTGTCATAGGTTCTGTAGTAATTACCGTCCTCTGCCTGAAATATAAATGAATCGACGGTAGTTCCGTAAAAGTTTTTTTGCCCAATTACAATTATAAGCATTATTATAATTCCAAGAATTATGTTCATAGCTGCTCCTGCCGCCATTACTATAAATCTTTGCCAGGCAGGCTTTTTACAAAGTGCGCAAGATGCATCATCCTCCGCATCAAGTCTGTCCTCACCGACCATACTTACATAGCCACCTATCGGGAAGAGACGAATTGAATATTTAATTCCGCTTTTCCCGGAAATCTTTGAGTAAATTGCAGGCCCCATTCCAAGTGAAAATTCATTGACACCAACTTTGAAAATTCTTGCTGTAATAAAGTGTCCAAGTTCGTGAATAAATATCAGAATGCCAAAAATCAGCACCACAGCTATAATTGTAAGTATTGTCAAAATTTTACCTCCGCAAAAGTTGTTTGCGATTTTATTATATTCGCTTATTTACATTTTTATCCTAATTTCTGCTTTTTCATAAACTGTTCTTCTTGCCTCAACATCAGCTTCGAGAATTTTTCCAAGAGTAATATTGTCACGGCAAGGTTTAAAACTGTCAAGGGTATATTCAATAAGATCAAAAATGTCTGTAAACCTTATCTTTTCCTGCAGGAATAAGTCAACACAGGCTTCATTTGCCCCGTTGAAAACCGCCGGCATCACGCCGCCTTCTCTTATTGCACGTCGTGCGAAAGCAACTGACGGAAAAGCATCATTATCAACATCATAGAATGAAAGCTTACCTATTTCAGCAAGATTTAAGGGGGGTGTAAGTCCTGCCTTTTTCTTAGGATATGTTAGCGCATACTGAATACACAGTCTCATATCCGGCACTGCAAGCTGCGCCATGACCGAGCCGTCAACAAAGCTTGCCATTGAATGTACAATACTTTCTCGGTGTACCAGTACATCAATTCTGTCCTCCGGAATGTCAAAAAGTCTAATTGCTTCAATAAGCTCAAGTCCCTTATTTACAAGAGTTGATGAATCAATAGTTATCTTCTTCCCCATACTCCAGTTGGGATGTGTCAAAGCATCCGAAAGTTTTACATTTTCAAGCTCTTTTCTCGTTTTTCCAAACATCGAGCCACCGGAGGCCGTAATTATAAGCTTTGAAATTTCGTCTTTATTTCTGCCGTCTATACATTGATGAATAGCACAATGCTCGCTGTCAACAGGTAGCATTGTGACATTATTTTCCTTTATAAGAGAATTTACAATATCCCCTGCTGCAACAAGTGTTTCCTTATTTGCAATAGCAATATTTTTTTTTGCCTTTATTGCGGCAATTGTAGGAAGAAGACCTGCAACACCGGTAATTGCATTAAGCACTGTGTCACAGTCAGTCATGGAGCAAATTTCCTCACAGCAAACAGCCCCGGAGATTATTTTTACCGGAGTATCTGCAACTTTTATTTTAAGCTCCAGGGCTTTTCTTTCATCTGCAACTGCACATACACGAATTTTATGTTTTCTTATCTGCTGCTCAAGTATATCAATTCTTGAGCCTGCCGCAATCGCAGTAACCTCAATTCCGAGATGCTCACAGCTTTCAAGTGCCTGCGTACCTATTGAACCTGTTGAACCGAGTATACATACTTTTTCTGCCATTTTTAAATTCCTTTCATAGATAAGACAACATTAGTAAAAAAGGTATTGAACGAAAAAACGCTCAACACCTGTTTTATTCAGTAAATAATTTTAAACACTCCAAAGGCAAGACACAACAGCGGTGCAACCGTAAGCGTCGAGTCAAAGCGGTCAAGAAATCCTCCGTGTCCGGGGAACAATTTTCCAAAATCCTTTATTTCATAATTACGTTTTATTGCAGACATTATAAGGTCACCCAGCTGGGAAACAACTGCTGCAATAAAACCAAGTACGGAAATTAATATGTAGTCAACACCACAACCGGTAATACCAGAAAGAATAAGGCCAAAAACCGGGAACAGTATCATACCTGCAACAGCTCCTCCGATTGCCCCTTCAATGGTTTTTTTAGGGCTGATTTTCGGAATAAGCTCATGTCTTCCAAATGCTCTGCCTGCAAAATATGCAAATGTATCTGAGCCCCAGGCTGCAATAAATATAAGCAGGAATGCCCACGAATAATTTTCTCTCAGCACTGCAATGCAGTCATAGGAAAAAGCACAGAAAAGCACACCTGTATATGCAATTCCCACATCCCCGGCAGTTATTTTTCCGTTGGAAAATACCATAGTCGCCATACAGTAGAACATTACAAATATCAGTATTGTCCACCTAATGTTATCCTGCAGACTATAGGAGAGTGGCAAACAAAAAGCAAATAAAACAAGTGGTACGGACAGCAGAAATTTTTTTATACTTCCCGTACACTGAAGAAGCTCAATTGCGGATAATGCGGACACTATTGACAAACAGATTCTGAATGACACATCACCTGCAAATATAATTATTGGTACAAA
>JAFWWX010000013.1 GCA_017517985.1 Clostridia bacterium
AAAGGGCAGTCAAAAGGCTGCCCTTAACTTTTTGGAGGTAAATATATAAATGGTATGTAATTACAGTAACACTATTGCAATAAAGCACGGTATCAATTCCGCACTTATTGCAGGCTTTATCAACTACCGTTTAACGCATACGGACACCAAGTTTGAGGGCAGACCTTTTGTACGCATAACACAAAAATCTCTGACAGGCACTTTCCCCTTTATGGGTGAAAAGGCTGTGCGAAATGCGATTAAACGACTTGTAAAAGCAAACATCATTACGGTCAAGCAGTTCAGAAAATCCAAGTTTGACCACGCAAATTTTTACGCACTTACTCAATACGGTAAAACACTTATGGAAGGAGTTGAAGATATTGAGTGAAAAAAGAATGGTTGAGGGTTACGAGATAACCCAAGCCTTTGAAATCGGTAAAACCGAAATTATACTCGGCGAAAATCCCAATGCACCCGACAATATGATTTATCTTGTTGCCAGCTGCGAACACAACGGTATTTTCACAAGATACAATGATGTTCTCATTGGTGATGATTTTGCCGAACTTGCAAAAATCTTTGCAGAAAGGATTGAGGCAGAAGCAGACAGAGTTATGGAAGAAAACGCAAAGATCTCTGTTGATAAAACTCCGCTTACTGCCGAAGATTGCGAAGCTGTTGACTACAGACAGTCAATCAAAGACAAGGTTGTAGTTATAAAAGCAGAAATCTTCAAACCCGAATACAGAATTTCTGTAAATCAGCTTTGTCTTTGTACGGGCGGTTTTGGCTCGTCTGCAAATTCAAGAGGTACAGCGTGCTTCTGTACTAATCTTTACACGGGAGAATCCGTGCAGTTCAAACGTCAGGATGTTCTCGGTACTATTGAAAAAGACAAGCTCCCCGATTGGGCAAAGGAAGGTCTTGAAAAGGTACTGAAAGAGCGTGCAGACAGAAGAAAGGAAAGGGATGCAAGATGACGGATTTGTATGTAACACCTATAACTACCAATCTTGAAAAATACACATTCAGACAAAGTCAGCAGTTATATCAGCAGACAGGCTGTATAGGTTATCTCCGTGCGGATATGGGATATAACGGACAAGAGTTCAATTCCACTTGGAATGACGTCTGTACTTTCTTCAAGACAGATGAGTTCAAAAAGGAATTTGACGATGTTATCAATGCACTCCGCCTTGATGATACCTACGGCAGACTGCTCAATGACAGAACAAGGCTCAGCCGTTATTGTCACGAACACGCAAAGCAGTACAGCGGTGCGGATAATCAGTATTACGGCGTAAGAGTTGATACGGATAAGCATACTTATCTTTTAAGGCTCAATCCGAGGCAGGGCGAATACAACCTTTACTGCTACTGCTTTGTAAAGCAGTATTTTGAAACACATCTTGTTCAGGCAAGTAAGGGTATCCGCTTTATTACTCCCTCATACAGACCTGTTTTCACCATTCCCGACGGTGATAAAATCAGAATCCATCGCATTGATGGTGAAAAGGTCGATAAATATTGCAGATTTATTGACGAGTACCACACAGAGGTCGGTGACAGACTTTATCACATCTGTGAGTTTGCCGAGATAATGGAAAGAAACGGCAGTAAGGTTATTCCCTTGCGTTCATCACTTCCCGAAAGGTGCTATTCCGTTTCACCCGAAAACGGTCATCTCGTTATTATCACAAAGGGCGAAAACGAACATTCAGATGTAAACGACAGCAACAACTCACCCGAAAGGAACAGAGAACTTGCTGACGGTCATAACAGCGAAATGGGGGTAACAAAAGCACAGGAAGCGGCAATGCTCGCAGGCTCTTTAAACGGTTGGAACACTCCCGAAGCAGACCCTCACAACTATGACGATAACGGCACACCCGTTAAAACAAAACACAAAGACCGAGGTGATGCACGATGACGAGAAATGTTGTCGGACACCATGAAGGTTAATATGAATAAACTCGGCTGCAAAAAATGCATATACCACAATGAAAATGTTTGCAATATTTGTTGGAAACGAGTTTATAAAGAATTTGAAGAAAGGAAGGTAAAGAAGAATGGCGAAAGTACCCAACGAAGTAACCAAAAGGTTGAAACTCCTTGAAAAACTCATTTCTCTCGGATATACCACAGAGGAAGATATAAAGAAGCTCACGCCCAAGGATATTGCCGTAATTGATGATATATCCTTTACGGATATTATTGAAATTCAGCAGTTGCAGGAAAACGTTAAGTCGAATAAGTTATTCTCTTATCTTGCTAAAACCAATGAAAAGTGAGGTGGCTTGATTGGCAAGTAAACTGCAAATTGTAACTGCCGTATTCAATGATGAGGTTATTAAGGCTACTGAAAATCAGCAGAATTGGACTTCGTTTTTGAGAACGGCAGCAAATAACTATAAATACAGTTTCCCCGACCAAATCCTTATCTTTGCTCAAAAACCCGAAGCAACCGCTTGTGCGGAAATCAGCTTTTGGAATGAAAAATTCAACCGTTGGGTAAACCGAGGTGCAACGGGTATCGCTTTGTTAAATCATTCAAGCACACATCCTAAACTTCGATATGTTTTTGATGTGTCTGATACCAATTCAAGACAAAACATAGAAGTACCGTCTTGGCAGGTAGAAGAAAGATTTGAAGCTGAAATAGCCGAGGCTCTTGAAAATGCCTTCGGTGATGTCGGTGACGGCTCACTTGCTTCAATCATTGATGATACTGCACAGAATATGGTTGACGATAATATCCTTGATTATCTCTACAGCTTGGATGAGGTTAAACACGGCAGTTTCCTTGAAGATTTTGACGAGGATAATATAAGGTCTGTGTTGAGAAATACTCTTGTCAGCAGTATCGGATATATGATGATGACAAGGTGCGGTATTAACGCTGACGATTTCTATGACCCCGAGGATTTCAAAGACCTCTATAATTTCAACACTCACGAAACAATAGTTGCATTAGGCTCCGCTACAAGCGAAATAGCCGAAATGGGACTTCGTGAAATTGAAACAACCGTAAAAGCACTTCAAAGGGAAGAAAAAAATAAAAATCGCACATTTGTCAATTCATATAATTTCGGATATGATGAGGGTGCAAAACAAAAAACAGACACCGAAAGGAGTAAAAAGGATGTCACAGATAACTTACAGACAGGTCGGAGATTACAAAATCCCGAACATCACACTTCCGAAAGAGGAAATGAACGTTACTCTTGGCAAGTACGCTACGATGAGGAAAAAGTACCTGATGAATCACAAGAGAGTGTTATTCAACATTCTGCTGACGAAGGGCGAACTGACGAAACATCTTTCGGAAACAGAACAGCAGGCTCAGAAGATGTTGGAACAGTTGACCGAACAGATGATGAAAGCCGAGGGAGTAACGGAAGCCTTGAAGGAAACCGACCAGATGAGGTGGGTACAGTTGATGAACAACATCAAACAGGCAGCCGAGGAAACGGTACTCAAGGAACTGATTTACAGTTAAGTAATCACGATTTCGATGCCCGTTGGAACGGTGTCGAGTATTTTCACCAAGACAAAGAAAAAAGTGAGTTAATTAAAACCTATTTAACTCCGCATACAGAGGAAATCGCTGCGTTTTATGAAAGTCATCCTGACAAAAAAGAACGTAGCGATTTTATTATGTCTTTCTTTAATTCAACACCCTATGAAATTACACTTTCAAACGGTGTAAAAGCAGGCTTTGAAGCATATTCCGATGCCATCAGATTATGGCGAAATGACGGAACAGAACTCCGTGAAGCGTGGGAAAAATGGTTCCAGATTGAACGAAGTGTTTTCGGACTTATGCTTATGGAGGAATGGACAGAGCCTCAGGCTTTGCTTTTACCCGGTGTTGAAAAGCAAATGGAACTTATCGGCACGGCAGTAAAGAATGAAGCTCCTTTGTTTCTGCCTCAATCTGCCGTTGATTATGTGCTTTGCGGCGGTAGTGATTTCAGCGAAGGTAAAATGCGTATTTACAGGCAGTTTGCCGAAAGCCTTTCAAAAGATGAAAACATTAAGTTCCTTAAAAACGAATACGGAACAGGCGGTCATTCAGATGCACTTCCCGGAAGTGGATTTTGGGAAGGTCACGACTCAAAAGGTATTGAAATATCCGACCACTATAGCGTTCCTCCGAGAAGAGTTTTATTAAAGTGGAATTATATTGAAAGCCGTCTTTCGGCACTTATAAAGTCTGACAGATACTTAAACCCAAAAGAAAAAGAAATGTATCCGCAATGGCTTGAAAACAGATTGGCACAAGAGGCTGAGTGGAAAAAAGAAAGTGAAATTCGTCAGCTTCTCCGTGATGCTCCCGAGGAAAAAGAAACACCAAAAGAATACAGATATGAATATAATCTCGGCGATACCGTATATATCGGTGCGGATGAGTACACTATTCTTTCACTTGAAGACCCCGTTATCCTCAGTAACAGTCAATATCCTCTTTTCACCGAGGAATTCTCAAAAGCGGTGTTTGAGAATAGAGTACAAGAAAATCCTGCAAATAATCATTTGAAAGTAGAAGTTGAGGTTGAGAGACCTGCCGTTAATGACGAAGCCGAAACAGAAATTGACGAAAGTAATAAGCCCGATTTCTTGCTTCAGTATGAGCAGGTACAAAAGGAAAACCCGGATAGTGTTGTTCTTTTACACACAAGAGGATTTTATAACGCATTCGGCAAAGATGCTGAAATTCTTGCAAAGGTCACAAACTATACCGCACCGGGAAAAAACCTTTACGGAAATGTTTTCACGCCCTGTTGTCAAGTTCTTGATTTCAACCTTAGCTATGCCACAAAAAGACTTCTTGAAAACAACATTGAAGCAGTAGTTATGGCATTAGATAAGGGGGTTATAGACAGGTATTCTCCCCCCTCATTAGATGAGGTGCAAGAGCCGTCTGAATATGATGACGGACACGCTGCTGTTGCAGATGTACTCTATGACGATGCTTTTTATGTTGACCGTGATAAAGAAATTGTTTCGTGGATGTATTACAACCCCGATGGTAATGACGGTAAAGGACAGTTTGTTACAAACAGTTTTCATTTTGAGGTTATTCTGGAGGCTGCACAGAAGCACGCAGATTTCAAAGACTTCTTTGATTATCTCGGCACAGTAAGCCAACAGGAATTTGCAGACTACGGCAGTGAGTTTTTTGACGGTGCAAACGAGTATTTTCACGAGCAACCTGATTATACCGAATGTTCACTTGAAACTATGCAGGCTCTTGTTGAAGAAGCCAAGGAGTTTGAAAAAGAAACCTCCGCAAATGTCGAAATCAGCCGTAACAGTTTCTTGGATGAATACAACGAAATAAAGGCGGATAACCCCAATTCAATAGTGTTGTATCAGGTTGGCGATTTCTTTGAAGCATTCAATAATGATGCAAAAACTTTGGCTACTTCGCTTCAACTTGTTCTTACTTCAAGAGCAGTAAATGATGATGAACGAGTGCCGATGGTCGGTTTTCCTGCTCACAGACTTGAAGCATATATTGATGAAATTACCAAAAAAGGCTTTGACGTTGCCATTTCAGCCATTGAGAACGGCGAAAGAAAAACCTACTCTATTGTTTCCTTATCTAAAGAAAAAGCAATAAAAGAAGCCCCCGTTGAAACTGCTCCCGCAAGTCCGAATGTTGAAAAAACACTCGCTGAAAGACTTGTTGATTTTTACAGAGATTTTGATTTCTACGGATTCAGAGATACTCTTGAAATCGGCGAGTCAGAAGAAGATGCCGCAAGTAAACTTGCTGCTGACCTGCAGAGTCCGAAATCAATAGACTCGATTATTGCTCAACTGAAAAATATAGTTGAAGAAGCGGAAACAGATGATAAAGAAATTGCTGAACAGTTAATAAAGGAATTAGAGAAAGAAAAGGAAAATCTTCCTGTTATTCCTGACTCAGAACTCATCGGCAAAGAGGTAATGATTGACGGTACAAAATTCGTTATTGAAAGGATTGACCCCGTTTTCGGTGATGTTTCAATGCGTGACACCTCTGTTCTGTACCCCATAAACAGAGTGGAAAAAATTGGTCTTGTCCGTGAACTGCTGAATCAGCAGACCGCACCAACCTATTCAACGGAAAAGGTTGCGGAAATACCCGCCGAAGAAAGCGGACTACCCTTTGATGTGACAATTCAGACACTTCGCACGGAAGAGCCTGCTCTTACTCCTCCCGTATGGGAAGAAAAGAAAGAAAAAGTCACAACACTTCATCCCACCGTTCCCGACAGCGAAAAACACAATTTCAGAATAACCGATGATAACCTCGGTGTCGGCGGTGCAAAAGAAAAATTCCGTAACAATATGGCTGCTATCAATCTTCTGCACGAGCTTGAATTTGAAAACCGTCTTGCAACTCCCGAAGAGCAGGAAACACTCTCAAAGTATGTTGGCTTTGGCGGTCTTGCAGATGCTTTTGATGAAAGCAAAACAAATTGGGCAGATGAATATAAAGAACTTATTGTTACGCTCTCTCCCGAAGAATATGCCGCTGCAAGAGAAAGTACGCTTACCGCTTTTTATACTCCCCCCGTTGTTATCCGTGCTATGTATGAAGCACTCGGCAATATGGGATTTGAAAACGGTAACATCCTTGAGCCTTCGTGCGGTACGGGTAATTTCATAGGTATGCTTCCCGACAAGATGAGTGAAAGTAAATTCTACGGTGTTGAACTTGACAGTTTAACGGGCAGAATTGCACAGCAGCTTTATCAGAAATCGGGTATTACAGTACAGGGTTATGAAGAAGCAGCATTACCCGACAGCTTTTTTGATGTTGCGGTAGGTAACGTTCCCTTCGGGCAGTTTAAGGTTATTGACAAAAAGTACGATAAACACAACTGGCTCATACACGATTACTTTTTCGGCAAGACCCTTGATAAAGTACGCCCCGGCGGTGTAATAGCTTTTGTTACTTCATCGGGTACTATGGACAAGAAAAATCCTGCTGTAAGAAAGTATATCGCACAAAGG
>JAFWWX010000245.1 GCA_017517985.1 Clostridia bacterium
ATTCAGAAGACTTGCAGAGCTAAAATCCCGTGAGCTTGAAATATCAAAGGAATATGACAAATTCAGCGAGGCGGCAAAGACAGTTACTCTTCTTCCGGAGCATCTTTCACACTGCATTGAAATATGGACAGGTATTCCTGCAAGCAGCATAAACGAGAGCGAATATATAAGAATAGATAAACTTGAGGAAAGACTCAAAAAGAGAATTGTTGGTCAGGACAAGGCGATAAGTGTTGCCGCAAAGGCCATAAAACGTTCAAGAGCCGGAATAGCCGCAAAAAGAAAGCCATGCTCTTTTATATTTGCAGGACCTACAGGCGTGGGAAAGACAGAGCTTGTGAAGACTATTGCAAATGACCTTTTTGATTCTCCCGAAGCACTTATCCGTCTTGATATGTCGGAGTTTATGGAAAAACATGCAGTATCAAGGATAATCGGAGCTCCTCCCGGATATGTGGGATATGATGAAGCAGGACAGCTTACGGAAAAAATCAGAAGAAGACCTTACAGCGTTGTTCTTTTTGACGAAATAGAAAAGGCTCATCCGGATGTACTGAATATTCTCTTACAGATACTTGACGACGGAAAAATCACCGATGCCCAGGGCAGAGAGGTTAATTTTGAGAACACAATGCTTGTTCTCACTACAAACGCAGGCTCAAGCACCGGTATGAATTCTATAGGATTTTCCGAAAAAGAGGGAAGCATAGCAAAGGATAGAATAATGAATGCCCTTTCGGAATTTTTAAGACCTGAGTTTATAAATAGAATTGATGAGATAATTGTGTTCAATCAGCTGACAGAGCATGACTTTGAGGGTATAGCAAAAATTATGCTTTCCGATCTTGCAAAATCTCTTGCAGAGAAGAATATAACCTTTGAATATTCGGATACGGCGATTAAATATATTGCGGAAAAATCCTACAGCCGTAAGTTTGGCGCAAGAAATCTCAGACGCTTTATTCAGACGGAAATAGAGGATAAGGCGGCAGAAATTATAATATCAAAATATGATGCAAAAATACGCGGTCTTTATGTGACGTGTGAAGATGAAAGGCTGAATGTGGTTGAATTAAATGCTTAATTGGTGTTTATTCTCAAGAAGCGAGCTCGAAAAGCTTCTGGGGACCGATTTTGAAAAGGGACTGTCAACTTCCTCGGCACTTTTGAGAAGTGCCGAGGGAGATGTTGCCACAAAGGAAGTGCGTGACTTCTTTTATCCTATTACGACATTTCTTCGAAGTGTTGGCGGAATGTTGTGCGATTTTTCTGTGCTGATGCTGATTGCCTCTGCGTTTCTCTGCGAGATATTCGCAGAAAAAAGCAACGGCTCAACCGGAATTATAATAGGTTTTATATTAATATGCTCCCTTATACGGACATTTCTGATAATCTACTCCGGAAAATCCTTCCGTGATTCTACGGATGACGATAATTACAGAGTGTTAAGAGACGGAAAAATCAAAACAGTAAAGGGAATAGGTCTTGTACGCGGAGATGTTATACTTCTGTCTAAGGGGGATATTGCTCCAAGGGATCTAAGGCTAATTGACAGTGAAAATTTATCGGTTATAGAAAAATATGGTGGTAAGCGTGTAAAGCCTGCGGGCAAGGATGCGATGTTCTTTCCAATGAAAATGAGGGATATTCCCTTAAGACTTCGTAAGAATATGGTGTACGAGGGTTCGGCGGTGACCTCGGGCGATGCACTTGCTGTTGTAACAGATGATAAAATGACTCTTGCAGATGCAAGAAAAATAATAAGTATAAATGACGATGTTGCAGAGTTTTATGTTGGTAGTCAGAAAAGAATAAATTCCTACGGAACGCGACTTCTTGGAAAAAGTGCTTTTGGTACGGGAACCGTACGAGGTGGCGGATATGATGAGGATACCTCTGTTTCCGCGATTGCGGAAAGAACAGCATCAATAATGAGATTTGCAGGACTTTTTGCGGGTACTGTTATATTTGTTATAGGTATCTTTTCAGCGGTAAACATATCGGATACTTTTATGTTTGCAATTACAGTAATGTCCTGTGCACCGTCTGTGCTTTATGAGCTGTGTATTGCTTCGGCGTTTGCAGTTGGCGGTGCAAGACTTAAATCCCAGGGAGTACATATACGTAATTTTGAATGTGCGGAAAAGCTTGTACTGTCAAGAAACCTTTTGTGTTGTGGCTCAACTTGCTTTAATGTTGAAAAAATGGTTGCGGAAGCCTGTTATGTGGGCAGAACCTTTAATTTCAGTGCGGATAATGAAAAGCATATAAATAGGCTTTGTGAATTGCTTCTTTGTACCAGTGAATTGTACTACAAAACCGACAAAAACGGAATACAGAGTATAGGTGGAGACCTTGAGGGGCTTGCTATACTTGAGGGGGCAAAAAAAATCGGAATTGTCACCCCCGGCAGTGAACGGAGATTCATCGAAAGACTTGCGGAGTTCCACGATATAAACGGAACTCTTGTGGGAAGCTTTTGCAGGTATCGCACATCCAAGGTGCTTATTTCAAAGGGGAACGTGTCTTCGGTAATAAAAAAGTGTAAATATTATGATGCTGATGGCAGGGCAGAAGTACTTGAAAACAATATGCGTGAAAGAATACTTGAAAATGCAAAATCCTTCGAAAACAATGAAAGCTGTCGTGCCGTTGCAATATGCTATAAAATATGCGAAAAAGTGACAAGAAACGATTTCAGAGACGGCTTTGTATTTGCCGGCTTTGTGGTGTTTGGGACACGACTCAACTATGATAGTGAGAAGTATGTAAGCCTTTTGCGGAGAAACGGGATTACACCGGTCATATTCTCAAATCAGGTGTCAGATATGGTTATCGGAGATGCAAAGAAAATTGGTGTACTGCGTGAGAATGACAACTACATTACATCAAAGAGTCTTTCCTCACTTGATGAAAAAGTTTATGCCGATGACCTTGCAAGCTATACTCTTTACATGGGACTTGGAGGTCTACAGAAAAGGGCAGTTGTTAGTAATAGGAAATACAGTGAAAAGCTTGTTGTTGTAGCTGCAGACAAGCCTGCTGACGCCTTTGATATGTCAGAGGGTGATGTACTTATATCCTTTGGAAAGGATGCACCGAAAACGCTAAGGCGTATTTCAGACATACATTCGGAAAATACCGGCATAGGGGTTATCTACAGAACTATCTGTATCTGCAGAAATATGATAAGATGCTCGGCTCTTTCTGCAGGCTATCTCGTGTGTGCGCAGATTGCAACAATAATATTTGGATTCTTAGGAGTGATAGCATCGTTTTTTACAGCAGGAACACTTCCTCTTGCAACGCCACAGCTTCTGAGCTCAGTGTTTATAACGGATTTAATAATATCACTGCTTACTGCGTTCGTAAAAACACCGTCAAGCATTATATCTGATAGTCCAAAAGCCTTTCTCTCCTATTACAGCCCGTCAAGGATAATTTCAAAGGCGGCGTTTTCCGGAATAATGTGCGGCTTTTGTTCGTTCTTTGCATATCTTGTTGGATGTTTACAGACAATGAATGTTACTGCGGGCTGTGCGTGTGCCTTTTTTGTGTTCTTCTTTTCAAAGTGCTTTGTCTCAGTGTTCTGTATTATGCCCACAAGTACAAGAAGGGCACCGGCAATGTTCCCGATGGTTGCGGCTTTGGGCGAGCTTGTGTGTGCTTTGATTATGATAGCTGTGTTCGGAAGAACTATGATTCCTGCTGGATATGGCACATCACTTGTGACAACGGCACTTGCGCTTGCGGTAATACCGGTTATTGTAACCATTTTGTATGTTAAGATGGATAACAGAAACGGCAGACGATAAAATAAAGCGATACAGAAAGTGACTGTAGCAAAATTTGCAAATGCACAAAACAAGGGAACGACACACAGGTCGTTCCCTACTTTTATACAATACAGGGGCTGTAACGATTCGTTTTGTTACAGCCCCTTCTGACATTACACATCTGAAAACGGATAGTTCCGCCGGGATTTCACATCATATTGTCAATATATCTTTCCACAGTCCGCAGTGCTTTTTTTGCTCCTTTTTTTATCTTTGGTGTCTTACATTGACACAGCGCCTTTACACCGCATCCCACTATTATACCTGCCGCGATTGCCGCAAGAATTCCTGCAACATAGCTTTTTATAACAGAAACTGTCCTGCACTTCATATTTTTCTTATTCCTTTCTTTATGTTTTCCATTACAGTTTGCCCACAGAGAAATTTTTTATACTTCGGTGCCGTCAAAATATGTTTCAATTGTTTTTATACTGTTGTCGGGAGAATACCGCCAATAGTCAAGCTTACCCTCGGAAATAAAGTATTCGGGAAGTTTTGGAGAAGATTCCACATTCTGGGTATCAACGATAACAAGCTTTATTTTCATTTTTTCGGGGATTATACTTTTTATGTAAACAGCGGCGCTTTGTCCTACTCTTACATCTTCACGCCATTCGGCAAGACCTGCAAGATTTGGTGTTAGCTCAACAAATATTCCGTAAGGCTCGATGCTTCTGATGATACCTGCGGCAGTTTCTCCGGGATTATACCTTTGCGCATTTTCTTCCCAGGTTCCGAGAAGCTCTTTGTGTGTTAGCGTGATTCTGCCGAGCGAGTCAACGCCGGTTTTTACTGCGGTACGGATATATTGTCCCACAAACAGTCTGTCTTTTGGGTGCTGAATTCTAGAAACGGAGATGCAATCGACTGACAGAAGTGAAATAATACCGCAACCTACATCGCAAAAAGCGCCAAATGGCTCGATGTGGGTTATTCGTGCATCAATTATTTCGCCGGGGGAAAGCTTTGAAATGTAGTTATTATAACACTCCTCCTGTGCCTTTTTTCTTGAGAGTGAAAGTTTTATACTTCCGTCGTTGTTCTTCTCAATAGCTGTGATTTTAACACTGACAGCCTTTCCGACTCTTGTTATAATAGCAATATCCCTGACAGGTTCGTCGCCGGTTGGCATTACAGCTTCATTTCTGGGAATAGTACCCACAAAACCGCCAAGTTCAACAGTGAGATTCCTTTCGTTATCGCATTTTGTGACAATACCCTCAAGTATTATTCCGCAGTTGTGGGCGTATTCGAGACCCTGCACCGTCTCGCAGAGTTCTCTGTTTTCGTCACTGTCAAGATTTGTTCCTTCGGGTTTGTAAAGTTCAAGCATTTTTGCTACCTTATCCTTTCTGGGTTTGTACGATTTTTTATGTTCTGTAAAATATATGATGAGAGGCGGGGGGATATTACAGAAAATTGCAAAGAATAAAATCTTGCAGTATACGAAAAAAGAGAAGATAAGTAGATTTGCTTGATTGTTATGTGAGAATTATACTTTTTCGGAGGGATATGCTATATTAAGTAAAAAATAATTGTGATTTCCTTCAAAAAATAACGAAAAAACCTTCCAAATGATCAAAATTATGTTTACAAAACAAAAATTTTGTGATATACTGATTCTAATTATAAAGATTGTTTGGGGGAAGGCAGAAAATGCAAATAAAAAGAATCAATATCGGCGATATTCTTGTTATGAAAAAGCCTCATCCATGCAATGAAAAAGCGGTTCGTTTTGCTGTTATGACACAGGGAAGCGATATAAAGATAAAATGCCTTGAATGTCAGAGAGAGGTTATGGTTCCAAGAGTAAAACTTGAAAAAAATATAAAGAGCGTTGAACCTTTTAAATAAATAATGGAAGGAATATATTGAATGTTTGAAGCACTGCGTGAAGCGGAAAAAAAATACGAGGAAATCGGTGAAAAACTTATGCAGCCGGATGTGGTTTCAAATCCTGAAACCTTTAAAAATCTTATGAAGGAGCATAAGACACTCACACCTATAATTGAAAAGTATAGGGAATATACAAGAGTAGAAAAGGATATAGCGGAAGCACACGAAATTATAAGGGAAGAATCGGACAAAGAACTTCGTGAACTTGCCGAGGAGGAACTGCGAAATTCTAAGGAGGCACTTGAGAAAATAAGTGAGGAGTTGAAAATTCTTCTTCTGCCCAGAGATGAAAACGATGACAAAAATGTAATTGTGGAAATAAGGGCGGGTACAGGTGGAGAGGAAGCGGCACTTTTTGCTCACAGCCTTCACAGAATGTATACTATGTACGCGGAAGCAAAGGGCTTTAAAGTTGAGCTTATGAACATCAATGAAACAGAGCTTGGTGGATGTAAAGAGGTTTCCTTTATGGTAGAAGGTGATTGCCACGCTCTTTTCCGTGCCATTCACACATTCCACTTCACCTACCACAGGCTCTGCGGTACTATCCAAAATCGCAAGGTAATGACCCTCTCCATTTACCAGATGCGGCCAAATTCGCATAGTACGCTCTATCCCTTTC
>JAFWWX010000246.1 GCA_017517985.1 Clostridia bacterium
AAACACAACTGGCTCATACACGATTACTTTTTCGGCAAGACCCTTGATAAAGTACGCCCCGGCGGTGTAATAGCTTTTGTTACTTCATCGGGTACTATGGACAAGAAAAATCCTGCTGTAAGAAAGTATATCGCACAAAGGGCAGAACTGCTCGGCGCCATTCGTCTGCCAAACAACACTTTTAAGGCTAACGCAGGTACAGAGGTAACATCGGATATTCTCTTTTTACAGAAAAGAGATACCCTTGTTAATGATGAGCCTGATTGGGTACTCCTTGACCGTGATGAGAACGGTAACGAATATAACAAGTATTTTGTTGACCATCCCGAAATGGTACTCGGTGATATGGTTATGGAGTCCTCACAGTTTGGTCAGTCACTGACCTGCAGACCTTATGAGGGCAGAGAACTCTCCGATCTTCTTTCAGAAGCGATACAGAACATACACGCCGAGATAAAGGATTTTGAACTTTCCGATGTCGGCGAGTCCGAAGATTTATCCGTACCTGCAGACCCGAATGTTAAGAATTTCAGTTTTACTGTTGTTGAAGATAAAATATATTACCGACACGACAGCAGGATGACACCCGTTGATGTTTCTGCAACAGCGGAAAGCCGTATAAAGGGTATGATTGAAATAAGGGACTGTGTGCGTGAACTTATAAGGCTTCAGACAGACGATTATCCCGATTCAGCTATTCTTTCAGCACAAGAAAGATTGAATGAAATCTATGACAAGTTCACAAAGAAATACGGTCTGCTCAATGCAAGAGCAAACCGCCTTGTATTCTCTGATGACAGTTCATATTGTCTGCTTTGTTCACTTGAAGTTATCGGTGAAAACGGTGAACTCAAACGCAAGGCAGATATGTTCACAAAACGAACAATCAAGCCACATATCGCTGTAACCTCTGTTGAAACTGCAAGTGAAGCATTGGCAGTATCAATCGGTGAAAAAGCCTGTGTTGATATGGACTATATGTGTAAGCTCACGGGCAAGACAGAGCAAATGCTTTTTGAAGAACTCAAAGGTGTTATCTTCCTTAACCCCGAACACACATCCGAGGACAGCAGAGTACCGAGGTATCTTACGGCTGATGAATACCTTTCGGGTAACGTCAGAAAGAAACTTGAACTTGCAAAACGGACTGCTGAAATTTATCCCGATGATTACAGTGCCAATGTTGAAATGCTTGAAAAAGTACAACCCGAAGATTTGACAGCAAGTGAAATCTCTGTCCGCTTGGGTGCGACTTGGCTCCCGGTTGATGTTGTTGAACAGTTTATGTTTGAACTCTTACAAACACCGAGATATGCTCAATGGAATATAAAGGTACACTATTCACCGATTTCCGCAGAGTGGAATATCGAAAACAAAAACTATGACCGTATGAATGTTATTGCCAACACCACATACGGAACAAGCCGAATAAATGCATATAAGATTATAGAGGAAACTCTTAATCTTAAAGATGTGCGTATATTCGATTATGTTGAAGATGAGAACGGCAACAGAAAACCCGTTCTTAACAAAAAGGAAACTGCCATTGCACAGGGTAAGCAAGAAATGATAAAGCAGGCTTTCCAAGATTGGATTTGGCAAGACCCCCACCGCAGAGAGAAACTTGTCCGCATATACAATGACAAGTTTAACTGTATGCGACCCCGTGAGTATGACGGCAGTCACATCAATTTTTCGGGTATGAATCCCGAAATAACCTTACGACCTCATCAGGTTAATGCGGTTGCAAGAATTATGTACGGCGGTAATTCACTTCTTGCACACGTCGTCGGTGCGGGCAAAACCTTCACGATGGTTGCTGCGGCACAGGAGAGCAAAAGACTCGGACTTTGTAACAAGTCACTCATTGTTGTTCCTAATCATCTTACGGAACAGTGGGCAGCAGAATATTTACAGCTTTACCCATCGGCGAATATCCTTGTTGCTACCAAAAAGGATTTTGAAACCAAAAACCGTAAAAAGTTCTGTGCCCGTATTGCTACGGGTGATTATGATGCTATTATTATCGGTCATTCGCAGTTTGAAAAAATCCCGTTAAGTCTTGAACGGCAAAAGAGGATGCTTGAAGAACAGATTGATGAAATAACCGTTGGTATCGGACAAATCAAGTTTAACAAGGGCGAGAAATTCTCTGTTAAACAGCTTGAAAAAACTAAAAAGTCCTTGCAGGCAAAACTCCAAAAACTCAACGACCAAACCCGTAAGGATGATGTTGTCACCTTTGAAGAACTCGGTGTTGACAGGCTCTTTGTAGACGAGGCTCACAATTTTAAGAATTTGTACCTCTACACAAAAATGCGTAATGTCGGCGGTATTGCCCAGACCGAAGCACAGAAGTCATCTGACCTCTATATGAAGTGCAGATACCTTGATGAAATCACAGGCAGTAAAGGTGTTATTTTCGCTACGGGTACACCTGTTTCAAACTCTATGGTAGAACTCTATACTATGCAGAGATACTTGCAGTATGAAACTCTTGTTGACCGTAATCTGCAACACTTTGACGCTTGGGCTTCAACCTTCGGCGAAACAGTAACCGCTATTGAACTTGCACCGGAAGGTACGGGATACCGTGCTAAAACCCGATTTGCGAAATTTTATAACCTGCCCGAACTTATGATGATGTTCAAGCAGATGGCGGATATTCAGACGGCAGATATGCTCAATCTTCCCGTTCCGAAAGCCAACTATCACAATGTTGCGGTTAAACCCACCGAACAGCAGAAAGAGATAGTTGCTTCTCTTGCAGAACGAGCCGAGAAGGTAAGGAATAAAATGGTGAGTTCCAACATAGACAATATGCTGCTTATTACAAATGACGGCAGAAAGACGGCACTTGACCAACGCCTTGTTAATGAGTTGTTACCCGATGACCCATCGAGCAAGGTATCTGTTTGTGCTGATAATGTTTTCGATATGTGGAACAAAACCACTCCGCAGAAATCCACACAGCTTGTATTCTGTGACTTATCTACTCCGCATAATGACGGTAAGTTTAATGTGTATGATGACATTCGCAAGAAGCTCATAGCAAAAGGCATACCCGAAGCAGAAATTGCCTTTATACACGATGCAGATACAGAAGCGAAGAAGAAAGAACTGTTCGGAAAAGTTCGCACAGGTAAGGTGCGTGTACTTATAGGCAGTACAGCCAAGATGGGTGCCGGTACCAACGTACAGCAAAAACTCATAGCAATCCATCACACCGATTGTCCGTGGCGTCCTGCTGACCTTCAGCAGAGAGAGGGCAGAATTGTCAGACAAGGCAACGAAAACCCCGAGGTCGATATTTTCAGCTATGTTACCGAAGAAACCTTTGACGCATACTTGTATCAGTTGGTCGAGAATAAGCAAAAGTTTATAGGTCAGATTATGACCTCAAAATCGCCTGTGCGTTCAGCAGAAGATGTTGACGAGCAGGCGTTATCTTATGCCGAAATCAAAGCACTTGCAACAGGTAATCCCCACATCAAAGAGAAAATGGATTTGGATGTCGCAGTATCTAAACTCAAACTTTTGAAACAAAACCATTTAAGTCAGAGATATGCTCTTGAAGATAAAGTCATTATGTTTTATCCCAAAGAGATATTGAGATTGGAAAACCGAATCAAGGGATATGAGGAAGATATTAAGACAGTGGCTGAAAAATCCGTTCCTAATTCAGACGGCTTTTGTCCTATGGTTTTGGAAGGTATAACCCATACCGAAAAGAAGGCTGCAGGTTCGGCAATTCTTGAAATCTGCCAATCTATGAAATCGCCTGAGCCGAAAGCAATCGGCAGTTACCGAGGCTTTGAATTGGAGTTATCCTTTGACACTTTCCAAAAACAATTCATCTTAACTCTTGTCGGCTCACTTCGTCATTCTACTCCGCTTGGCTCGGATGTTCACGGTAACATCACAAGACTTGATAATCTCATCGGTGACTTTGAGAAAAAGAAAACCGCTTGTAT
>JAFWWX010000247.1 GCA_017517985.1 Clostridia bacterium
CAATGTTAAAATCCATACAAGACAAGGTGTAGATGTTCACTTTGACACAAGAGCCTGTGTAGCAGTATGAAACATATACGGCAATAAAAAACGAGTGTTCTCATAGAACTTCTTAAATCCTATAAGAACACTCGTAATGGTGCGGGTAGCAGGACTTGAACCTGTACGAGTTGCCCCACTAGAACCTGAATCTAGCGCGTCTGCCAATTCCGCCATACCCGCATATTAAAAAATAATCATTGGATGATATTATATCATATAAATATCATTTAGTCAAGTGTTTTTAACCAATAAACAAATATTTTTAAAGTAAAAATATAAAGTCAACCACTACAAACCTTTGTAAATTAACACTATATATCACAATATTATATATAACAATTATATAACCGGGGAATATCAAAAGCTATTCCCCGGTTAATATATATTATAAAAGTTTCTCGATAATGTTTGCTGCTTCTTCAAGCTCAGGAGTAATTGATTCTTCAATTCTGCCGCTGTCAGCAAGAGCGGTAAGTGCAGGATTTATGGGAAGCTTTGCAAGAGTTGCAAGCATATGAGCATCGGCTACAGAAGGATTCTCGGAATGACCAAATACATCAATCTTCTTTCCGCAATCCGGACATAAAATATAGCTCATATTTTCAACAATACCAATGACATCAACATTCATCTTTTCAGCCATATTGACACACTTAGATACAACCATTGAAACGAGGTCTTGAGGTGTAGTAACAATCACAGCAGCATCAATTGGAATAGACTGAAAAACAGTAAGAGGCACATCACCGGTTCCGGGAGGCATATCCACAAACATATAGTCTACTTCATCCCAGAGTGCTTCTTCCCAGAACTGCTTGACAGCACCAGCAATAACCGGCCCTCTCCATATAATGGGAGTTTCCTCATCCTCAAGCATAAGATTAGCAGAAACAACATCAATGCCCATTCTTGTCTTTGCTGGGAGCATCATGCCGTCTTCGTTTGCGGTAAGAATACCGGCCAGCCCAAAATTTTTCGGTATTGAGGGACCTGTAATATCTGCATCAAGAATTGCTACCCTGTAACCTTTGCGAGCCATAGCAACTGCAAGAAGTGAAGTAACAGTAGATTTACCTACCCCACCCTTGCCGCTTGCAACAGCTATAACATGTTTAATTTTAGATTTTTCGTGAAGCTTAAAAAGAAGATCTTCTTTTTTCTTGGACGAACAATTGGAACTGCAGGTACTGCAGTTATGTGTACATTCTGACAATTTATATTCTTCCTTTCTTTTATACATTTAATATATATTTTAATATATTATTATAGCACAGTATTTTCTGTTTTTCAAGTAGTAACAGAAAATATTTTTCTATTTATAAAAGAATTATCTAATAATTATTCCGCTCTAAAATCCTCTACATAACCTTGTAAAGCTTCAGCAGACATCTCCTCACCTTCCATATTAAAATAAGTATAAGATTGAGGTACATCTCCGATAATTACTGTTTCAGATACAACAGTTTCTATTTTGACCGGAATTTCAACATATCTAAACGGAAAAACAACAGCAGTTGTAATATTTGCATCAAAGGATATGCGGTATATTGTTTGATTAATACCTGCTTCATTAAGAACTCCTGTCATTCTTGTGTTAGCCTCACCAATAGGTCTGAACTTTACAACAATATCAAAACCCTTTCCGTATAGCAATCCTCCTCCAATTAGATTTCCGACAGGTATTCTTGCCTGGAAGCTTTCCTTTGATTCATATATATCAGCAATGCGTATGTCTATTTTGTTCTTAAGCTGATTTACTGCTAACATATCGGCTTTAACACATGTTATTTCACCAAGTTCATTTCTATCAACAGAAATTATACTTCCGTATGTAAATCCTGATTTTCCTATTTCACCAATAATAATGCTGTTGACCTCTCTATTTATCATATTGACAACTTCTCTTTTTGAGTAAACCTCAAGCTGATATGCAAAACTTTTATCAAAAACTATTATAAACAGTATTGATATTACTCCGAAAATTAAAAAAAGTATAAATATATATTTAGTAATTTTTTTCTTTTTCAAAACAACACCCCCTGTATACATAATATGCATACAGAGGGATTTGATTTCTTTTTTGCTCAAAGATAGCATTGCGGTACATACTGTGCCGCTGCTTTATCAAGAAGAAGTATAAAATCCGGATGTTCCTTTAATATTGTCGACGGTGTCATTGAAGAAAGCTCATTTGCAAACATCGCTCCGACAGTTTTCGCCATATGTTCACCGCTTGCTATTGCCACAATTCTTTTTGATGACAAAAGCTTAAATGGAGATACTGTAATACATTCAGAATCAAGAAAATCCTTTGTATTTATATATGCAGCTCTAGTATCAAAGTTACAGGGTGGAATATTCATACATATTCCGCCGTTTGGCAAAAGCTCAACAAATATAAGGTCAAATCTTTCTCTTGTTTCAGCTGATAATTTTACACATGATTCTGCAGTAAGTATCTCGCTGTCATTAAAATGAAGGTTTTCAGGATCAAAAGAAGATATTTTATCTGTGAAATTATAAGTTAACCTTTTTCTTCTGCTAATGGCGCTTGTTCCCTGTTCGCCAATAAATTCCCAGGAAAAATAAACGTGAAGATTCTTCCAGTTGACATCCTCTGTTACAAGTTCACGAAGCATCTCAACATTAACCTTATCAGCGCCTAGGCACAATCTAAAGGGAGAATTTTCGTCCTCCTCAAAATGCCTTCTGACACTCATGGCGCAGGTTTCTGCAGCTGCACCGTACAGTGTTTTTTCCGTTTCATATACTTTAATTCTCATATTTTTAATTCCTTACAAATATATTTATATTACATTTTAAAATAGAAGGAGTAATATATGACCGTACTTTTTTCAGATCTTTGTGAAAAAGACGTTATCAATTGCAGCGACGGCGCTATACTAGGGAATGTTTCTGATATAGAAATCTGCATATCAGAATGTAAAGTAACTGCAATAATTATAGATAACCACAAAGGACTCTTTTGTAAAAAGGAAAAAATAAGAATCCCTTGGGAAAAAATCGAAAAAATCGGTGTAGATGTTATAATTGTAAATTACTGTTCATTGCCAATTCCTGATAAATGCGAAATTAAGCAAAAAAGATTTTTCTCAAAATAATCAAAGTGTAGCCGCCATTACAGCCTTTATTGTGTGCATTCTATTCTCAGCCTCGTCAAAAACAATGGATTTTTCAGACTCGAAAACTTCATCTGTAACCTCCATTGCATCTCTCTGGAACTTTTCTCCCATTTCCTTGCCAATTGTTGTTTTATGGTCGTGGAAAGCAGGCAGACAGTGCATAAACACAGCATTTTCAGCAGCATTATTCATAAGAGCAGTATTAACCTGGTACGGAGAAAGTTCTTCAATTCTTTCCTTCCACACCTGAACAGGTTCACCCATTGAAACCCATACGTCTGTATAGATAACATTTGCATTCTTTGTTGCTTCCATCGGATCCTCAACAAATCTTAAAGTTGCACCTGTTTCTTTCGCAATAGCCGTACATTCTTCAACAAGCTCTTTATCCGGGAAGTATTTTGCAGGAGCGCAGGCTGTAAAATTAAGTCCAAGCTTTGCACAGCCGACCATAAGTGAATTTCCCATATTGTATCTTGCATCACCCATATAAACAAAGTTGATACCCTTAAGATAGCCAAAATGCTCCTTTATTGTGAGCATATCCGCAAGAATCTGCGTAGGATGAAATTCGTTTGTAAGACCGTTCCATACAGGAACACCAGCATACTTTGCAAGCTCCTGGACAATTGTCTGCTCAAAGCCTCTATATTCTATTCCGTCGTACATACGACCAAGAACTCTTGCTGTATCTGCAATACTTTCTTTTTTTCCAATCTGAGAGCCTGTTGGGTCAAGATATGTACATCCCATACCTAAATCATATGCCGCAACTTCAAAAGCACATCTTGTTCTTGTACTTGTTTTTTCAAAAATAAGTGCTATGTTTTTACCCTCGCAAAGTCTGTGAGGAATACCTTTTTTCTTTTTTTCTTTAAGCTCTGCCGCAAGCTCTATAAGTCCGAGAATTTCTTCCGGCGTATAATCAAGTAGCTTTA
>JAFWWX010000248.1 GCA_017517985.1 Clostridia bacterium
CCGTCATCTGTGAGCATTTCGTGATTCATCAAGTTACCAACACTTGCAATTCCGTCTAAACCGGCAGCCCTATGATAAGTGTCGAATATTCCACAGAAGGATTTTGCATCATCAAGAGAAAGGCTCGAAAGCCTTCCTTCAAGGTATTTTGCCATATCTTTGATGTTATCCCTGCATGCTTCTCTCGACTCATCTATGAGTTGCCAGAACATTTCCTTGTTCATACGCTACCTCCTTAGTCCATTGAGCCTATCATTTTATTGATATCTCCGTCAGACACACCTGTCTGCACCTGTGTCTTACCTGCTTTTTCTACATAGCCGAAGCCTTCCACATATACCTTACCGCCTGAACTTGACGAGCCTCCGTTGTTAACCGTTTTCTTCGGCTGCTCAATTTTTGTCTGCTCTTCGGTGTAGGTGGGTGGTGCATCGGGGTTTGTATAATCACCCTTTGATACAGGCTTTTCAGGTGGTGTTGTGCTTTTAGGTTCGATTGGCTCATTCACCTGAACCTGTGCCATTACCTGTTCGCCTGTTTCATCATCGGTGATTTCCTTATACTCAGGCAGGTTTGGTGCTTCAGTGTTAATCTCTACAGTGACCTTCTCCACATCTTCGATGTCTGCGAGTGTGCCTTTATTCTCTTCCATTCTGGTGGCATACTGTACCAGCTTCGAATCGGGGTTGTATATCACCGTTCCGATTGGGATTACAATGGCCATAATTATCATGGTTATCATAATCGTGTTGATGATTCTATCTCTTTTCTTTGCTCTCTCATCTTTCTTCATAGTACTCATCCTCTCCCATACAGAACTTTCTTTCCGTATGTTATTTGTTTTATATCTAAGGGACCGAATTCTGCATGTCTGCCATACAGTTCTTCGAATTTCTTTCTCTCTGGTGCAGGTATATAGAATGTGTAGTAGTGCATTCCGCAGTCAGTTCGCAAGAACCTTGCTTCATACTTGAATGTCAGTTCTGCTCCTTCTTTTTCGACCGTTACATTTACCGACTTGCAGGTGTTCGGTATTCCCTTGATGATTTGTTTCATTGCTAAGTAGTGCTTGTATTCGCCGTTATTGAACTTTGCAAGCTCCTCACGGACATACCTTCTAGTGACTATCTTCTCAGGAATGTTTTCCTTGTGTCTTGCATGGTGTTCGTCTGCTATTATTTTTGCAGTTGCTTCCTTACCTGTGATGAAGTCCATCAGGTGTTCTACATAGTGTTCTTCGTGATATCCGCACTCGTAGTCTTCTCCTGCTTCTTCATCCTTTAGGTATTTGTCTTTTGCAATTTCCCATGCACCTTTCCTGAGTGATTCTCTCTTTTCTTCGGTAAAGTCGGTATCCTTTATTGTCGATATGTAAGTAGCGACTTTTTCTTCTACCAATCTCCTTACCATTCCTTCAATGTCCTCTGTGATGTTTGCACTTCCATATGCTATTATGTCTGTGCCTTCTATTGCTTTGTTGAGGTCATAACTCACATCGTAGAGTTCCTTGGTATCTCTCTTGTATAAGCCCTGATATTCAGGTTCTCTGTGCAGTGGTATCTTGCTATCTCTCATGTAGTCGTACATATACAGTATGTCGAGTCCGTTTGAGAGACTGTGGCGGAAGTATGCATGTTCGTGTCTTTCGCCTATCAAGCACATCTCCTGATTACCACTTCTTAACCATTCTACGAAGCCTTGATTGTCTACCTTCAATAATTCCATTTTAATCATCCTTTCACTCATACTTCTGTGATATAGTAATTGTTTGCGTTGTCCTTTAGATAGAACATTGTGTGGATGTCGAACAGTTCGAACTCATAATCAATCATAAAGTCTGTTTCCTCAAGCCTGTCGCTCTCGGATTCGATTACTGCATTGACCTTTTTTTGAGTTATCTTTTCGATTTCCACTTTCAGTTCATCTAAGGTTTTGAATCTTCTTCCTACCAATCTTTCCATTGGCATCGATCTCCTTTCAACACGAACATACCACAGAAATTGGGCAAAGTCCACGAAGGAATTATTTTTCTCCATAAGCAATAAAATACGGCTGTAATACCAAGCAAACCTAACTAAAACTTTGGTACATACGAGGCTTTGACCTTCATTGTTACCTTAAGCGGAAGCAGTACTCTTCCGCTTAGTCTAACGGGGATTTCCACGTCAAGATATACCGTTGCATTAAGGTTTTTTAAGGCATTTCCCTGCGCGAAGTCTGTGTTCTCCGTTTCTATTCGCATATTGGTTATGCTGTATTCCTTTTCTGTTCCAATATACTTGATGTGATTATCTCCATCTTCCTGCAGTCCAAGCAGTTCATCAAGCCTTGTATATACATTCCAGGTGTCTATGGTTTCTGTGAAGTCGGTATCTACATATGTGTATCCACCGCTATATCCTTCACGGAGCTGACTATATGAATCATCATAATTTGCAACCACTGTTGATACTACTGCAGACTGTACAGCACTCTTAATGCCGTTACAAATAATGAGCATCTGCATATATTCAAAGATAACGCACATCACAAGTATTAAGGACATACAAACCGAAACCGCTATAATTGTTGCATTGCCTTTGTTGTTCCTCATTTGTGATACACCTCACTCTTTCCGGTTGCTTTAGATGTCAATGTAACGGGGAACGAACCGAATCCGCCAAATCCTATATCGTATTCTTCCGTAATTGTTACGGTGAATTCCTGATTAAGTTGGATGTTTCCGGTCCTTGACCATTCCACCTCCGGTGTCAGCCCAAATCTCTCCTGCAGAACAAGTTCTCGGCTCGTTGTTTCACTTCCGACTCTGCCACAGATTTCCGCTTCACGGCAAAGTTCTTGTGCGAATGTATCAAGCTGCGATTTTGCTATGTACACAGGAAAGACACTTACAGCAAGTGCAATTACAAGCATTGCCGACATAACGATGACAACCACATCCAGGTATCCCGAACCTCTGTTACTTTTGATTCTCTTTAACATAAGTTCATCCCACCTTGTTCCTGAGTCTGCTCCTGTATAACAGAATCCATAAGTGTTTCAATAGTTTCGTGCAATTCCTCTCCTAATGGATGGTATTTTTCGCAAATTGCCTGTATCGGTTTTTCCACATCTAAGAATTCCGAATATGTATCTTCATCGACAGGCTCCCTGCTTAACAGGAATTTATATACCTCCTGAAACATCATTATGTTCCCTGCGTTTTTTAACACCTGATCTGTGTCCATTGTTTCAATGTCGTTTACAAATGAGTTGTACTCTAATTCTACTCTGTCATAGAATTCCTGTACTCTTGACATATCACATCACCTCCTACTGCATTGTCATTCCTGCATCCTCTTCAATTCCGTCTTCAAGATACAGTTCTTTCTCTCTTATCTCTTCGATGACAGTTGAAATGCTATCGCAAAATTCTGTGCCATTTGGCTCATACCAATCACATATTGCATCAAGCGGCTTATCAAGTTTGAGGAAGTAATCTATATCCTCTTCCTTGTTCAGAATGTATCCTTCCTTTATGCAATGATGTGTTTCAGTCATAAGATAGATGTACACGGAGTTGGTTACGATATTATCTACATCGTAGTCCTCCAACTCCTCAAGAAAGGTCTTGTAATTCTGCTCGACCTTTTCAAGAAGCTGTTCTCGTTTATCCATTCCATACACCTCCTACTGCATCGTCATTCCTGCATCTTCTTCTGGTTCTACAGTATCAATTACTTTTTCATCACGGTCTTCATATTCCTCTACAAGTCCGTAATTGTTTTTCTGATCCTTTGCTACCATTTTGATGCATTCTGTGAATTCTTTAGCGAACTGTTCCTTGTCGTATGAGAAGTAATTGCATACAGTTTCTAAAGGTCTTCTTAATGTCACGAGATATTCCATTTCCTCAAGTGTGATTCCTTTGAAATCTTTCAGGCACTCGTATGCTCTTTTCATGTTTGCTATCTCTTCAGCATCCTCTACGATGTCGAAGTCTTCATCAAACTGCTTTACATCGTATACATAGTCTTTGTAATCCTTTTCCAATAGCAAACGGAATTGTTGTTCTTTATATTCCGCATAATACTGGTCAATGTATGTTTTGACAAACTGTTCGACACTCTCTTCAGAGTTTTCGATTTCATGTCCATATGCGCCTATAAAGTCATCTATTTGAATTCCATAATCGGAATCAGCATACAAGCGGAACCAAATGCCATCACACTTTTCCGAGCCTGTCTCTGTCGGTCTTAAAACATCCGTAGTTTCAGTTTCGTCTATGTAGAAACCTCTATATTTCATTTTCAAGCACCTCCTAAAACATTACGCCAAGCGACTGTATAACCTGTACCGCAATTACGATAAGGAAAGTTGCAAGAAAACACATCAGCATAATAAGTGAGAAGATTCGAATTTTTCCGGGTATCTTCTGCGCCTGTGCTTTTAGTTTCCTCAGTTCCATCTGCTTGAAATCATGTGCAAGCATCTGAAAATACATTACTCCGTCATCGCCTCGGATTACTGATATAAGTCCTCGAACCACATCGGAAAGTTGCGGAGAGTTTACTCTTGCTTCAAGTCGCATGAGCGCTACCTCATATCCGCCTGACCTCATATCCGCACAGGTTATACCAAGCTCATCCGCAAGTGCAGGTGTCGTGTTCTTCTTGAATGATTCCAAAATTGAAAGAACATCACGGGAGGTTTTCAGTTCCTGTTCTATTGTTGACACAAATCTAAGCAGTTCTGTTTCAATCTCCCCACGTCTTTCCTGCATCTGATTATCTGCCTTTTGGTATTCCTTAAAATACACCAGCACGCTTAATATGAGCACCACTACTGCCATAAGCGGAAAGATAACAAGGCATGGGATTACGAGAAGTGCTACCGACAAAGCCTTCAGTATTGCATGTGCCTGATAACATTCGGGTGTCATGCTGATTCCTGCAGCCTTTAATGTGGCAGACAGTCTGTTCTTCTTATACCTGTCCATCGGTATAAACCTTGACAGCTTAATGCTTAAGTCCATTATTACTGCCTCAATTACTGTTGTCAGCTTCCTGTCTGTCCTTCCCATATTCATTATGGCTTTCGAGGATTTCAGGTATGGAATTTTGAGTCTGTCGGCAACTATGAAATAAATACCAAATGCGAATCCCAAAAATATGATTATGTACCTCACTTCTCTCCACCTCCTGTTATTGGAATAAATCCTGCACAACCGTTTTTGCTGTGAAGGTGAAAGAACGGACAGAACGGTTCACGGGGATCCAACTGTACTGAGTTGGCTCCGGTCAAACATTTAGGACAAAGTTGTTCTTTATTTAATTCCATTCATATCACCTCCTGAATTCTATCGGTCTTGTGATTTTTACCACAAAGGCTCCGCAAATGAATATCGCTGCAAAGTCAACGGCAAGAACAATCTTTCCGATTCCTGTGTGCATCAAAACCTCATACCAATCCTTGTTTAAGAAGTAAAGGATAGGGATTGTTGCCACAACCAACATAGCCATTATAATGAACTCCTTGCGAGGTTCTGCAAGCATCAGTTCAAGCTCTGTGTTTACTGTCCTCACATCCGAAAGCTTTGTTACTATCGGAGTCAGTGTGCTTTTTAAGTTTCTGTCAGACTGACATTGAATAAGTGCATCGCACCATTCGTGGAACACATCATTGTCAATCTTTGTTTTTAGTCCTTCAATGGCTTTCACCACATCGGAGTCTATAAGTTTAAGCTGCACCAGAAAGTCGGTAAACACATTCTTGATTGGCGGATTAAGGTAATGCACATTTTCTTCTACTGCTGTTACGATATCCTCGTTTCGTATGTATGCCGAAGAGATAACCGAAAGAGCTGTTTCCAGCTCCTCCGATATATCTTTCTTAAAATGGCTTGCAGTCAGTTTCACATACCATACAGGCAAACACATCATTCCTATACCAAGTACGGGAATTAAAAAGACATTATCAAACAGCGAGGCAATAATTGCTCCTGATATCGCAAAGACCGCACAGGCAATAAAAACGACAGGAATTTTATCTTCCCTGTCTGTCAGCCGCATTATTTCTGAGACTTCTTCAATCTGCCTTACAATGAACCTCTTTTTCTTTCGGTTCGTTGCTTCGTCAATCTGTGTTCGGATGCTTTGAGGCTTGTTGATAAAGTCACGGAACAGATCCGTAAATCGTAAATCAAGTAACCTGAACGCACCGACAATCAGTGCCATAAATGCGAAAATTCTTAAAGTCAGCATGCAATCGCCTCCCCTCTGATTATTCTGTCAAGAACAAGTTTCGGCATACCGTTTTCAGTGAGTCTCTTTTGAAGGCTCAAAGAAATCGGTGATACAAATTCATGATGGCCTTTTATGATGTACTTTCCTGATTCATCATATCGGTTTTCTGTGATGTTGTATCTGTAAATTGTTCTGAACACTCTCTTGCCATCCGGCATTATTTCGCATTCCATTATCTCCATCAGCTTTCTCTCACGGTTTTCAAGTTGTTTTGAGAATGCTATTATCGGGAATGCCTCTGTAACAAGGTCATACAGGACATTATCATCCATTGAGTATTTCCTCTTACAAAGTGTTGCCATTCTCCTGTATGTTGCTTCACAGGAATTGGAATGGATCGTTGTCAAAACCGGGTGTCCTGTTCGGCTTGCTTCTTGGGCAAGGAACGCTTCAGGTCCTCTCATCTCGCCTACGCAGATGTAGTCGGGATTAAAACGCAAAGCAAAGTCTAAAAGTACATCCTGATCTATGTTTTGCATTTCATTCTCTGACGGTCTTGTTAAGGTATGAATTACACTATTCTGCGCAATTCCGTCTATGTACTGAGCGAGTGCCAGCTCACGGCTTCCGCTTTCAATGGTGTAGATTCGTTTGTCCTTTGGTAAGGTTGTCAGTACCCATCCTGCAACTGTTGTTTTACCGCTTCCTGTTGCTCCGGCAACACATGTACTTACTCCATACCTGAATGTCTGTGAAAGAAAGTCAAGCATCGGTGCTGTTGCCGTTTTAGCATCCACAAAATCCTTTTGAGAAAAGTTCTGAGGGTTTACAATTCGTATTGATGCAGCCACACCAACATCGTCATCTACAAGCGGTGTTTTGATTGCAGATATACGAATGTTTTTTGAAAGCTGACCAAGTACAGCAGGTGATGCATTATCAAGCACCATTCCTGAATTATGAAGCATTCTTCGTACAACATTTATGGCATGTTGCGGTGACTCGAATCTTTCCTGAAGCTTCTCTTTTCTTCCGCCTGCACGATATATCTCTACATCGTTCCATGCGTTAATGTCTATTTCTTCAATTCCTGTTCCGAATATGTATTTCGTCAGGAACGAGAACTCAGCCATTTCCACATACAAGCGGTTAATAAGCTCTTCTTCGGTCATTCCGTCTGCCGTTACCCTGTTGTCTGCCAAATACTTCTGGATATAAAATTTAATCTGTTGCTTCACATCATCCTTTCGACTGTCTAATAGCAAGGATGCATATTTGCTTGAAATATACTCTTGCACTTCGTTTAATACACTTGGAAAGTCTTTGACCGTACTTGGCCCGAAGAATAAATCATGAGAACTACTCTGATTTATCATAGCTCGAATACCTCCTCCGCTATATCTTCGATAACTCTCCTAAACTCTTTTGATTCTCTTTTCGGAGGTGTTGGTCTTAATAACTCACCTGTCAGATACTGCTGTTCAACAATATCGCTATGGGGAATTGTAAAGGTTACCCCTCCCAAAATCTGCTCTATGTTTTCACCTGAGTGAATACTTCTTACATTATTTGCGACCTTAAGTTGCTTGTCAGTCTTGAACTTACTGTCTGCTAAAAGCGGTAACTGTGAAGATAGATAGGATATTGATTTTAAATCACAGTTTATAAGTCTCAAGACTGTGTCCGATTCTATAAGTGCTACTGTTGAGAGAATGTCATCAGACAGATGGCTCGAACAATCCACAATGACATAGTCCACAATATCCTTTAATTCATCAAGGAATTCTACGGCCTGGACCTGTGTGTATTTCGGATACGAAAACACATTTTCGCCCTTCAGTAGTCCGATGATTGTGATATGCGGATTTTTCTTTATGGTTATGCTGTTTTGCAGTATAAGGGTTTCATTGATTTTTACAGCTGCCAATATACTGCCAAGCGATCTTTCATTCTCTATATCTGACGGAGGCACTAAAAGCGGAAGCGGAGGTGCATCAAAGTCACAAAGAACAAGTGCAACATCATAGCCCTTACTTGATACATAGCTCGCTATCTTTGCCGCTACGGTTGTCTTACCGCAGGAAGGTGAACCCCACACGGCAAGAATCTTACTGTCCCTCACCATTTTCTACCGCCTCACTTTCGCCTGATTCTCCTGTCTGTTCTGTGTTTTCCGTTGGTGCGGTCTCTTGTGCGTTGTTGAGTTCTTCCTGTTTCTTCAGGAATTCCTCTGCTGTCTTTCGGTTGCCACGATATACCAATGACATGTGTATAGTGCCGGATTTTTCAAGATCAGCAAGAAGCAAAGATTGTTTTTCCGATACTAAAAGTGTTACTGTACTCGGAAGCTCTCCTTCTTCTGTTACCGTTTCATCCACATCTGCACCTGATTTGTTTGTTGCAGCTATAACCTCAACAAACTGCAGTTCCAAAGGTACAATGGTCATACCTGTTTTCTGATAGTCAGGAGCAATAATTGATACAATATCTCCTGATTTCAGCTTGCCGGAAAGTCCTGTTGCAAAGGATTTAAGGGTAACTGAAATTGCTCGGTTTTTACCATTGAGTCCTGCAAGGTATGTTGTTTCCACATAGGGAGTGTCTGCAATCTTGGATTTTAAGACATTATCTCCCTTTGTCATATCTACACTTGCATATTTTCCGATTACCTCTTTATCATCCGATACAATGTTATCCGGCTGATTGATGCCTGACATCTTAACTTCGGATACCATATCCTTCGTTATCTCATCTCCGCTTTTAATATCCGCCATAACTCTTACCACCGTTACCGTTTTATCACCGGTATTTGATACAAGCGGCGAAACCACAAAGCAGATAATCAAAGCAAGAACAATGCAGGTTATGCCAAGCACCGTTCTATTCTTAAAATAATTCAGAAATTTCAAATTATCGCCTCCAATACTAATGTTCCTACATACCCTAATGTTAAAGACGGAATGAAGGGAAAGAGAGTATTCCCTTTCCCCTTTATCCGCCCAATTACTAAACTGCTGAAAATGAATATAAGGCATCCTGCTATGACTGTGAACAAGGTTTCATAAAACCCTAACAGGATTCCGAGAATTGCAATCACCTTGAAGTCGCCTCCGCCAATTCTGTCGGTTGCAACTGCGGCAATAAAAAAAGGGATTGCAATTGCAATTCCCCATAAATTCTCTAATCTGAAACCAAACGGAACAAGGCATAATAAAAGCACCTGATATATAACAGGTACCTCTTGTTTCCTTATATCCGTATAACTTGCCATAATCAGTATGCCGAGAATGACTATCCCTTTCATCAGTTCGAGTAGTTGAACATCTCCTGAATTTTCTGTGTCAGGGTAGGAAGCACTGTATCATCCATAAGTGCGTATAAACCTGCAAGAAGCAAGGCTCCGAGCACCACAGAAAGCAAAACAATAATCGCTGTGTCAACCGCACCCTGACCGCTGTTGTCGGTAAGTTTTGCTCTTACCCTTTCCCTTAAGGAAAGCATTTTCATTTTTAATTTCTTCATGGTTACATTTCCTCCAATCTCTTAGCATACTCATCAAGAACGGCTTTTTCGAGTTCCTGTCTCAGATCTTTGGTAATCGGGAAGCAAATATCGGCATACTCGCCACGCTTTGTTCTTCTGCAAGGCATGGATGCAAATCTGCCCTTTTCGCCTTCGATTACCTTGATGCCTTTTACAAGAAACTTATCATCAATAAGCACGCTCACATACGCTTTCAGCTTTTCTCCGCCTACAAACGATGTTACTCTTGCATTCAATTTCATGTGTCTCACCTCCCTTCATATGTATAGACTACATATCAATTTTGAAGGTATCGACCTGAATCTCTTCGTTTGTTTTAGGAGCATTGAGTTCAGCTTCTCTTTCAGGTGTTTTAGTCCTGCCGTATCCCATGTCAAGCCTTTCCCTGAAAGCCACAAATTCCGTCTCTTTTTCCTCTTTCGGTTCTTCGGCGATTACTTTCTCCTCTTCAACCGTTTCGGTCTGTTTAAGCTCAATTTTAGGCTCGGTAAAGCTATTCAGTTTTGTGAAGCCGGATGCGTTGATATAATGGAATTCACTCGATTCATCATCATACAGTTCAATAACATCGGATATAAACACTCCGGTTGATTCTAAGCCTTCAACTTTGTCAGGACCGTCAAATATATCGTAAATCTCTTCGGGAACTTCCGTTCCTACATTCCCATCGAATACGACTCTGTAATTACTGATATTCGGTTCTCCAAAGCCCTTTTCCTTAAGGTCACTGTAACTGACAAACCGCATTCTAAGATCTGTTTCCGGTTTTAACTGATAGATTCGGCAGTTCTTTGAAGTAACTGTTTCTTCGATATTCCCTTTCAAAAGATTGTTATATACATCGCTTTTCCACTCGACAGATATGCCGTTTTTCTGTGTCAAAAACTCTGCAACTTCATCTTTTTGGAACATGACATCGACCACAGCCTTATTATCCTTCACATACCCTACCTGATTGCCGTAATACTCTATTATTCCGTCTTTTGTGATACTAATCTTCATGTCAACACCTCCCTTTCCTTAGACTTCAGGTTGTCGTTTCCCTTCAAAACTATCAACTGTTTTATCAATGTGTTTGACAATACCATATTCGGAAAGTGCCAACTTATGCTGAGTTATAAGCTCCTCTGCATAGGTTGCAAAGTTAATATGCTGAAATACCGATTCAGGAAGTATCTCTTTGTATGTCCTTGCAAGCCAGTCTTTTGCAAATTCAATAATGGTAGATGGCTTTTCATACAATTCATATTCCTGCAAGGAGTTTGCAAGAGCAACGGCTTCATCAAGATTTGAAAAACCTATTCCCTCAAGCACAGCCATGTACTTTGCAAATTCGCCAGATTTCGACATATCACGCATACGATGTGCAAGTGAATTAAGCATACCTAATTGTGAAAGACCTGTTATACACATAGGCATATTGCACTCAATACTTTGAACTGCAAGCAGAATACATTCATCAAGGCTCTCAGCACCAAGTTCTCTTGCAAAACTTGCTTTTCTTTCCTTTGATGCAGGAAGGGACAACCATCTGCCATCGGCTGCTCTGCCTGTTTCACTTTTTGCGATGAGCAGCTTGAAGATGTATCCATCATTGATGAATTTCTCAGGAAACTCTCCGCCATCATAGACTGTAGAGTATTCATTGGGATTAAAAACAAAGTAACCGCTTTCGGTGTAAACTCCATTTTCCTTTTCCCTGATTGTTCTGCCAAGCTTTGTGTAATCAAGGAAGTCCCATATCTCTTTACGAGCATCTCCAAGCCACTCAAGCAATCCGTTATCTGCATAATACCTGCCGAGCATTTCATCTTCGTCAATGTCGTATGTCAAATCACAGCAATGCAGGTTATACGCTGCATTAATTAAATCCTTTACCGACAAAACAAATGGACCTTTCATAGCCATATATCCTTTGAAAAGTTCATGTTCATGTTTATCAAACCTGCTCATTACTTTTGCAAGATAGTTAAGCTCTTCAAGATCCACTTCTTTATTTTGGGCAAGGAATTCCCCTACTATATCTTTGTCGTACAGGATACATTCTGAAATTCTGCATACCTGACCATTGTCGGTTACTCTCGCTCTGCATAATGCATCCTTAATTTCGAATTCCGTTGCAGGAAGTTGCAGAGGCGCTCCTCTGTACTGTTTATACAATTCTGATATATCCGGGCTTATAATTACAATATCCATCTTAAATTCTGATTTTTGTTCTGCCTCATGTACAATGTTATGCTTGAATTTCTTCTCCTTGACAAGGTATGTATTAAAGAATTTACCATTCAATTCTACATCAACCTCTGTCGGAGATTTCATATCAATTTCAACTGTACTATCAGAATTCGTGAAATCAAACATAAGTTCCCTGATATTTTCTCTGATTTCATCCTTGTTAATCACATTTGCATTCCTCCCATCTCTTGTTCAGCTTCATCTATGTCCATCTGTTCTTCTTCATCCTCTA
>JAFWWX010000031.1 GCA_017517985.1 Clostridia bacterium
AGATTTCCGCCGTGGTGTGTTTCCTGATGTGTCTGAAGCGGATTGTTAAGAACTTCCGATGCTTTGAATAGTTCGGAATTGACCTTCTGAATATGAGGAACGATTTCATAGGTAAATTCCTGCTCGCCCTTATCAAGAAATTCCATTTCACCGTCACGCATATGCTGACCGAAGTGGTCAAGGTATGCACAGCTTCGTGCAATCATCATACGCAGATCATTACCGATTGAACAGAAACTGTATTTGCCTGTGTTCAGAAGTCCGAGACCCTTACCAGTTTCATCGCATATATCGCACCATGCGTGTGAAGGCTCTTCCTGACCGTTTGCATCCTTTTCAATAAAGCCATAAGGCATGGAATATGTGACGGTTGAATTGTTTACATCCGCTTTGAACGAAAGCTTGACAGATTTATACTGCTCATCAAGCTCAAGAACTGTTCTGACTGTAAGCTTATCGCTATCGTCATAAAGCGAGTAGTATCTTGTCAGTACGGAATTGCCGTATTTTACAACGGATTTGACGGTTACCCTGACAGGACCGTTTTCAACAATCTCAAGAGTACCTTCGCCAAACTGACCTATATCAATATTATAATCAAAAACTCTGTGTCCCCATGTATCGTTGGCAAAATCGTCGCAAACAACTGCTCTGCCAAGCAGACCTTCGGCAAATTCGGTGTTGCTTTCTTTTAATATACAAGAAGAAACTGCACCTGTTTCTTTATCAAAAACAAATCTGACCTTACTGTTTTCAAGGCTGTTTTCTGTTGCAGTAAGATGTGACTCGAAGGATTTTTCATCGTTGTTTTCTTTGTGATAAAGATAATATACAGCGTAACCGTAAGCAGGAACATCTGCTTCAAAAATGCACTTGTAAAGATGCTCACCGTCGGTATATGAAGCACGCACAAGCTGGAACGGGACTTCATTACCCTTTGAATCAAGAACCTTTGAAATGTACTGCGAACCGAACTGCGCAATAGATTTAACAGCAAAAGAATGAGGGTTAAACACAACCATTGGTGAGCCTTCGCCCTCTTTATACCACATTCTGCCTCTCATTTCAGTATCGTCAGCGTCAAGAAAATCGGTAGTCTTGATTCTCCAAGTTATACGCTGTGCAGCAAAGGTGTTTACATCAAGAGCTGTTTCACGAGCGTAACCGTAAGAATTTTCTGCATCAAAATATGCTTCTTTTACTGAACAGCCAGCAAGGATATCGTGGAACTGATTGAACATAACCCGTTCCCATGCGGCTTCAATCTGCTTGTTATGCAAAGCAGAACCCGTCATTATATTAGCAAGAACATCCAGTTTTTCAGCCGTTACAAGCTCTGTTTCTGCCCTGCGGTTGATGTTTTTAATTCTGCTGTTTGCGCTGTAGCAACCGCTTGCGTGGTGCTGCAAATCCTCGTTTACAAGCGGCATTTCAGTGCCCTGTGCTTCTTCAAAATAAGTATCGGGGGTGGAATATTTGAAATCACCGTTACAGATAAGCTTTTCAGCGTTTTTAAGGTGCTCCTTTGAAGGTCCGCCACCGTGATTACCGACACCGAAAAGCACCATCATCGGCTGATTTTTGTTGTAATAGTGGTCAACAAGGCGCTGCTCGTGAACATCTCCGCCGTATCCGTCAGGAACACGGAAAGCATTGATAACACTTCCGTCAGGGCTTTGCCAATAATGCAGATCATCAAACGGAAGATTAGGTTTTTCTGTACGGTTGTCAGGTCGCTGATAAATGTAATTGTCTATTCCTGATTTTTTCAGCAACTGAGGCAACATACCGTTATGTCCGAATGAGTCAACATTGTATCCTGTTTTTACGATGAATCCGAAATTCTCTTTGAAAAACTTTTGTGAATAGAGCATGTGACGGCAGAATGCCTCACCCGACGGAATGTTGCAATCGGGTTGCACCCACATACCGCCAACAATTGCCCATCTGCCTTCTTTTACTCTTTGCTTTATTTCTTCGAACATTTCAGGCTCGTTGAGTTTTATCCATTTATAGTAGCTTGCACATGCACTTGTGAATGTGTAATCGGGAAATTCGTTCATTCTGTCAAGTGCGGAGCGAAAAGTGGATTTAACAAGCGACAGTCCTTCAGGGACACGCCATTGCCAGACGGGGTCAAGGTGAGCGTTTGCAATGAGGTGGAACTTTTTCTTCATCTTTCAATCTCCTTTTTATGAATTCATTTTTATTTTGAGAAAAAATGTTTTTCAAGAGATGCACACAGATAGTGATAAACAGGCAAGTGATATTCCTGCACTTCATAAGTTTCGCAGCTCGGAACATTTATTGTAACATCGCACAGCTCCATCAATTTGCTTGGCTTTTCACCTGTCAAAGCAACGGTCTTTACGCCAAGTGATTTTGCAACGGTCAGGGCATTGATTATATTTGCAGAATTCCCTGAAGTTGAAATACCTATAACAAGATCATTTTTGCATGCGTATCCATATACAAGCTGTGCATACATCATCTCAGGATTTGCATCATTAACATAAGCGGAGAGCACGGATATCTGGCTTGGTAAAGATATTGCCGGTAAAGCTCCTTGCAAACCTTTGCGGAGTTCTTCCGGTATGCGTTCATCGGAAACAGGTCGCTTCAAATGAAAACCTTTCATGAGTTCGCCTACAATATGTTCACAATCTGCCGCACTGCCCCCGTTGCCGCATATAAGTATCTTTCCGCCTTGTTCGTATGTTTTTATCATAAGTTCAAGAGTATTTTTAATTTTACTCTCGCAGGACTTAAGAGCAGGATAGCGTACCATTAGCTTTTCCAATCATATTTCTCCTTTTATTCCGCAAACCGCTACACACAAAGCTGCAACATCTCCAAGTGATTCACCAAGCTCTGCAGGAACTATTTTGCAAACATTGCGCGATTGAGGAAGAGTTTCTTTTGCAATAACCTTTTCCATTTCTGCTCGTAATAATTCTTCGCTGCGTTGAAATATGCTTCCAAGAATTATCTTTTCGGGGTTGAGTATATCAATCAGCACTGAAAGACCTCGACCTAACATATGTGCACACTGCATGTATACTTCCAATGCACTTTCATCGCCTAATATAGCGATATCAGCGATAGATTTGGCTGTTATTTCATCACCCGAAAAACTTACAGGATGGCCCATTTGTTGGTTTTCTTTTGCAATGGTTTTTCCTATTTGAGCTATACCGCCGCCGGAACAGAATCCTTCAAATGAACCTGCTTTTCCGTAACCGACCGGTCCATAATCAGAAAGCCTTATATGACCTACTTCGCCTGCCATATCACAAGCACCGGTGTACAGTTTGCCATTCAAGATGAGTCCCGCACCAAGACCCGTGCCAAAAGTAAGAAATATCATATTCTGTGTCCCTCTTCCTGCTCCGAATTTCCATTCTGCAAGACTGCATGCATCTGCATCATTTCTTAAAAAGACAGGAACATTGAATTCGTTTTTTAGCACATCTACTATTTTAATATTATCCCATCCGGGAAGATTAGGCGGTGATTTTATTATTCCGTTTTTAGAGTCCAACGGGCCTCCGCAACTTATACCTATAGCATCACATTTGCCCATTGTTTTTGCAATTTTGATTATCTTATCAATAGTGTTTTTGCAATCCTTTGTTGGGACTTTTTCCTTTTGTATAACTTCACCCGCATCATTGCCCGAAACCACTGCGCATTTGGTTCCGCCAATGTCGATACCAATAAATTTAATAACTGACACCTCCTGTCTAATACATTCCATTGATTATGATTTTATTATACTTTGCATGTCAGAATCCTGCATTGTCTTTTTTTGCCTTTGTATTGATTTTTATTATCAGACAAGTTAAAATAGAGCAAAAGGAAGTGGGCTTATGCAGAAATATACAAAGAGCAGATTTATAGAAAACGGCTACCTCAGTGCAACCAAAAAGCAAGAAAACACTTTTATAGAAACGCATTTTCACGATTTTTATGAGCTGGAGTTTATTATTTCGGGCAACGGTACATATACGGTTGACGGAACCGAATATGAAATAGAACCGGGCAATTTGTTTTTCTTGACTCCGCTTGACTTTCACTATGTGGATATCAAGGATGCCGAACTTTATAATGTTATGTTCTCGGGCGATATCTGCAATCAGACTTTTCTGCAGAGCCTCACAAAAAACTCGCCGGTGTTTCTGAAAGTAAGCGGAGAAACCAAACTTTGCTTTGAAGTTTTGCTTAACGAACTCTGCAACAATATAAATGATAAGGATTTTTCCGAAATGTTGCTCAACGCCATTATTGCAAAACTTAAAAAGGAAACTTCAGATGACGAACCAATCAGGGAACTTTCCGCAATAAACAAAGCGGAGTTATATGTTCTCAACAATTTCAGAAATGAGCTTAAACTTGAAGATGTTGCCAACGAGGTTACACTTGCACCCACATATTTTTCACGGCTATTCAAGGCAGAAAAAGGAATAAACTTCAAAGTTTATCTGAACAATATGCGCTTTGAATATGCAAAAAAACTGCTTGAGCACACAGACATGACCGTGCTGCAGATATGCACGGAATGCGGATTCAACGACTATCCGAATTTCATAAGACGTTTTAAACAACACACAGGATATTA
>JAFWWX010000249.1 GCA_017517985.1 Clostridia bacterium
AACGTACCGTCATTCTTCGGAGTGGACAGGTCACAAAACACAAGCTGAGTCAGCTTATCTGTCTGACCGTCCTGCCAGATACGGAGAACATTTCCCACACAGGCATTCAATTTGCTGTCCGGGTCATCGGGGAGCAATGGGTTCATCAGTCGCTGGTCCAGACCCAGCTTTCGACCATCACTTGTGATCTTCAGCATATTATCCTCGGACGGGTCTACGATACCTGCATGGACTGCCGCTGCTCGCTCGGAAAGCTCCGCTACCATATCCTGCTGCATGGGAGAGGGCTTGATAACCTCCGTGTGGAAGTTGGCCTTGGGAACAGGCAGCTTCAGCATATCTGCTGTCTGAATATCTGCCGCTTCCTTGAACATGGACATCAGTTCCGGTAGGTTGTAGAACCGGGCGAAACGGGTTTTTGAACGGTAGCCGGAACCTGGGAACGAATTTGTCAAGATGATTTCTTTAATTTTTCTAAACTTAACAAACCAGCTGAAAAGAAATCTTCCTGAACCTCGTGTCTGCATATATCCTTAAATACCTTTTCTATCGGCTTTTTGGCGGTTTCCGACTGCTTTACGCACACAATAAAAGTGGTCTTTCCAATTTGCACCGAATAACTTGAATTTTTGTTTTCCATATCGTTTCACTTCCTTTCCTTTCAAAAAATATGGGACACTCGTTTGCCAAGTGTCCCGATTACTGCCCGAAAATACATTCCCAACAGTCCAAGAAGTCATTAAGTCGGGAGTGTAGTCGAAGTGATTATCTTTCCATATCACGCTTATTTCTTCGTGCCTTGATACGCTCTTGTCTTTCTTTTTCCCTTGCTTCTTTTTCGGCTCGTTGTTGTTCTTCCTTAAAAGAAAAAAGTTGCCTTACTTTTTCGGTGAAAAGTTTGGCAACTTCGGGGAAGTGTTCCAATGCTTCAAGAAACGGTTTGCATTTTTCTTTCAGCTCGTTGTATTTGGTTTTCATTCTTTCAAGTGCGTTTGCACTGTCAAAATACTTCTGCCTGTAATAATTTGCATTTTGCTCTAATGACTTGATTTCGGCACGACTTGTAATGCCCTCTTTGGCGAGTGCAGTCAGTTGTGAGTAGTCCTCTTTGGATATTGCCATCTTGCCTGTAAAGGTTTTCTGTCCCATACCGTCAATCTCGTTTAAGGTCTTTGAGATATGACGGGCAGGCTCATATTTCACTTGTTCTTTCTGAATACGCTGTTGCAGTTTCTCCAAGCGTTCCTTGTCCTGCTTGATTTGATATTGCAGAGAGGTCAAGTGTTCTGCTGTACTTCCGTATTCGCCACGCTGAAACCCCTTAAATCCCTGCTCGGTCATATAATTGAACAATTCATCTTGAAGTATGCTGTATGAGGCTCTGAACATCGGCTTTCCGTTCTTTCGCAATAACGGATTACCTTTCTCATCGGTTAGCGGAATATCCGATTTCCATTTCTTTGAATGGCTAATCTGATTGACTACTTCCTTAACCGTTCCTCGCAGTTTTTCATCTTTGCAACGCTTACTCCATAAGATTTCTTTTTCGACTACGGGCAATACCATAGCGTGCAGATGATAATGGTAAACCTCTTTTCCGAGTTCCTCGGTAGCAGCTACATTGATTTCGTCAGCGTGCATTACTGCCGATATAACATTATCCGCACCGAATTTTTCCTCGATGAAATGATAGGCTTCTTCATAAAACTGCTTTGCATACTCATAACCACCGTTACGCTCGAAGTACATCGTATTCACATCAATCACAATCTCGTTAAAGAGTGTAGCGTCTTTTCTCAACCCACGGAGCGACACCAGCCCGTTGGTTTCCATCTGCTTCAACTGTTCCATATAGGTCGGAGCAAAAGGCTTTTTGAAATACACATTAAAAGGTATGCGTTCCTCAATGACATTCATATTTTCATAGGTTTCATTTTTGCGCTCGTTGTGTCTTTCTGCCTTGCTAACATCGGAAGCGGTATACTTTTTAACCCTTGCACAGCTCATATCCGCTTTGTTGTTTTTCGCCATTTTCGTTCTCCTTTCTCGGCAGGGCGAAGCCATTACACAACATTCTTTGAATGTGTGTAACCCACTATGACACTTTCAGACTTCGTCTGCAAAGATGTCGTGGGCAAGGGCTTTCCTCCCTTGACCTCCCTTTAATGCCTCAATCAAAAAACAGGCTGTCTATTCATCAGACAACCTGTTTTTATGCTCTCGGCATATCGCCCATCGGCAAAGACCAATACCACAGAAAGCCTTTCTTGTGCGACACAACTCCTGCTTTCTTCTTTGCCTTTTTGATAGTCGATTTCTTGAAGCCTGCTTCTTCAAGTTTTGCTTCGCAATCGTTGGCAAGCATTTCTCCATCTTTGAGCATCTCCAAGATGAACTCCTTTGCCTTGAGCTCCTTTTCACTCGGTCTGCCCATTTTAGGTGCAAGAGAGGAAAACGCTTCTTCCGCTGTCATTTCCAGTTCCGAAACAAAGTTCACTCCGCTTTCTGCTACCTCAAAAAGAATTGCCGAACCCGTCGGAGCAAGGTTTGATTTTACCTGTACCAAATATCTCTCGGCAGGTGCTTCCTTGTTCGGTGTGCGTGTGATTGCAAGAATGCTTCTTGCAGCACCCGCAATGTCAATCGAACCGTTGGTGCGGTAGAGAGGATTATTATCTTTCATCTTGTTCATATGAGCGATAATAACAATCGCACAA
>JAFWWX010000250.1 GCA_017517985.1 Clostridia bacterium
CTCCAAAGCCGTGTCCCTATGTTGCAAATACTGCATAATAAAAACTTAATATGGCGCTCTTTAGGGGTATGATGTAATGGTAACATGCCGGTCTCCAAAACCGTTCTTGAGGGTTCGAGTCCTTCTACCCCTGCCAATATATTTGGCTCAAACACTGGGTTTGAGCCATTTTTTATTGTCAAAAATTGAGAGCAGCAATCTTCATTTTTTTGAGCATCAATAGCAATTTTTAATAATTTTAGGTTATATTTCTAATAACGGCGCGTGGTCTTGTGATTCAAATAATTATGCCTGAAATGAGCATCAATTTCGCATACGGTCGCATCCGTTTCTAATGATTCCGTCTGCTACATCATCATTTTAGCATCACTTGATTTCGTCAATTCTATCAATTTCGCCTGTAGAGAACAATTCTGCAAGAATATTTTTTAATTCTCGCAGAATATTTTTTTGCTCCAAAATAAAAATCTCTTTTCTTTGTTTATGCGTATCAAATTTTGATACCCCTGAGAGTGATTTAATTTCATTCTCAGGGGTATTCTGTTCTGCGATTCTATCATATCTCGAATCCGTCTGTGATTCCGGTCAGCCTTGAGTTATCCTTCTTTACATAGTACCTTTCGGTTATCTCTGTAGTTGTGTGTCCAATGATATCGGCTACCGCTTTGATATTCAGTGTTTTTATGCTTCCGTCAGCACACTTTGTTCCGTTGATTAACTTAGTGGCGAAAGTGTGTCTGAATGCATGGAGTCCTTTTGTCTTTATTCCTGCAGCATCTTCTATTCTATATAGTCGTTTTCGTAGGTTAGTTGGGTTTGCGTAGTCACCGTTGGCATCGCACACCAGCGGAGTGTCTTCTCCGAAGTAGTACTCTTTTCGCAGGTCGAGTATCATTTCTATTGCTGTGCCGTTTAGCGGTACGACTCGTTTGCTTGTGGTAGTTTTGGTTTTACCTATTTTTTTAACTTTACCGCCTATGAGCTTTGCTCCATCTCTTTGGTCGACTAATTTTACCGCTTGTCTTATTGTCATTGTTTTATTCTCAAGGTCTATGTCACTGTTTAGTAACCCCAGAAGTTCGCCTATTCGCAGTCCTGTGTTGAGCATCAGGATGTAGGCTCCTGCCTGCTGATATACCCTATTGCCTGTAGAGTGTGTTCGGAAGGCTTCAGCTTTGAATTTTTCAAGTTCCTCATCTGTGAAGACTTCGATGGTTTCGCATTCCGGAAGGTCTTCTTTTCCTTGTGCTGACAGGAAGTTTGCTTTCTTCATCATCTCCACATTGTCCATGGGATTCTTATGTATCCGTTCTTCTACATATAGATTTCTATAGTATTCGTTTAGGAGTACATATGCTTTCTTTACCAGTGAGTATGACCTTCCGAGGTACATCCAGTGATTGAGCATTGCCTTAACATCGGCAGGGGTTATGTCGCCGACTACCTTATCGCCGAGCAGTGGGTAGATTTGGCATCTTGCTGTTCCTTCGAGTCTGTCGTAGCTAGTTTGTTCGACTGATGGGAATTTTACTGTTTCCAGCCAATTTTGCAGGCTATCTCTTAGTAGTTTCTTGCTTTCATCTGTATCCTCGATAGCTTTTTCAAATTCTGCTATGTAGTTGGTGATTTTCTTGTTAGCTTCCTGCTTAGTTGTACCTGAGAAGCATTTCCTTTTGCGTTCGCCTTGCTCGTCCATGTACCATATAACTCCACTCCAACGACCATCTGTTCTTTTGTGCACATTTCCGTTTGTAAGTAGTTTCTTGCGCATTATCTCACTTCCTTTATTTTGTATTACCTTTTTGGCAACACAAACAATACCGTAAAGCTCGGCACAAGTCAAGCGTTTTTGCGAATAAAAAGCATCATTTTTTTAAAATAATAGCATCAATCATAAAAGTCCTTTTCTTTGTTTATGCGTAGTAAATTTTGATACGCCAAAAAGTATAAGGCACGGATATTTCACCGTGCCAATTCTGCAATTTATTTTAATTCATTTCACCAACCATTTTATTTATGTCGCCATCCGAGTCTACGATGATGGTTTGGGTTTTGCTTGGAGTCACATAGCCGAAGCCTTCGATGTAGGCTTTATTTTTTTCTTCTATGATTTCATTTCGTATTTTTGTTTCCTCATCGGTAAGGTAGCAAGTGTCTTTTGCCATAATTTCGTCATTTGGATTTACAGGTTCCTGTGGGTTAGGCTGCCACTTAGCGTATAACACATCAGGTTTTGTAAATTTGAATGTTGTTACCTGATTTTGTTTTGTTCGAGGGTCCGTGAACCATCCCTTAAATGTGTAACCGTATTTTGTTGGTACATAATTTTCAAGGCTGATGATTTCGCCATATCTTTTTGTTATTGGCCTGATAAAACTTCCACCGTCTGATGCGAACCGTAAGGTCACATCTCCCATAATACCGAGTTCTTTGTCAAAGGTCACTCGGTATTTACTGAGCCACCAAGGTTCTGCCGATGCCGTTGTTGATAGCAGCATTGTTACTGCTAATGCCGTACATAATACTTTTTTCTTCATAAAATTCGTCCTCTCTGATTTTGTATTTACCTTTCGGCAACACAAACATACCACAGAAGATGGCATAAGTCTACGAAGGAATTCAAAAACCGCTTTTCTTTGGTTAATGTTTATCATATTTTAATATGGGGGCGTAGCAAAAAGGAGTGAGCGGTGTGGCTCACTCCTTGATTGTAATAGTTTCATTCTTTTTCTGTTTCTTCAAAAATCTCTACCAATTCTTCTATTGCTTCAAATGGAATAAAGCAATCCTGGTTATTATGAGCATATATACTTTCGCCTGATGCATAAGCAATATCAATCCTTGCACCGTACATATCGGGAAGTCCGCTTACCTTGCTGATATAGCCATTATATTGGGCAAAATTGTATTTTGATACAAGTTCCTGAAGGCTTGTCATAAATGATATATCCGCTGTAAAATCGCTTTCTTCTCCGGCACCTGCTCTGTCACGCCATTGGATTTTAGATTTAACAGCTCCATCTTCTAACACAGCGCTTAGCTTATAATTTCTTCCAACAAGCTCGCTTTCTTCTTCTACAACAATGTTATAAAGCGAAACCTCAAATTCAAAGCTGATTATTTCTGTTGACTCTATGACCTTTGGCGAATCCTCTCCGCTGTTATATGTTTTAACTCCACCGTCAATATTGTCGGTATTACGTCGGAACAATCCACATCCGCAAAATCCCATTGTCATAAGCAAGATAATACTTGTTATAATTCGTGACATATTACCACCTCGCATTTACCCGGCATTGATGAAGCGATAAAGGAATGTTACGACCTGCGCTCTTGTGCAGTTGTTGTCAGGTGAAAAGGTAGTAGCACTTGTTCCACCGGTTATACCTTGTTCTACTGCCCACAGAACAGCTTTGTAATAATAGCTGTCGGATTTAATATCTACAAAGTTGCACTTATTGGATTTTGGTTCGGGCTGCCCTGCAGTTCTCCAAAGGAAAGTAACAACCTGTGCTCTTGAGCAAGTTTCATCAGGACTAAATGTAGTATCACTTGTACCACCGGTTATTTTACTGCCGTATGCCCATTTTACAGGTTTGTAGAAATAGTCGCTTGTTTTTACATCCGCAAACGGCAAAGTTATTGCCGCAGGCTCGGGTGAACCAATCATTCTATGGAGAAAAGTAACAACCTGACCTCTTGAACAATTTGCATCCGGTGAGAATGTGTTTGCACTTGTCCCTCCCGTAATGCCTTCATTTGCTGCCCACAAAACAGCATCATAGTAATACTGCCCCTTTATCACATCAACAAAAGGATTGGATTTTGTATCCTGCGGTTTTTCTGCTTCTGTTGGTTTTTCCGCAGGTTTTTCTGTTTCGGTAGGTTTTTCGATTTCTGTTGGTTTTTCAGGTTCCTTTTCCGGTTCTTTTTCGGTTGGTTTTTCGGGTTCGGTTTGTGTTTCTGATTTCTTCTCGCCAAGCATGCCAAAGTTGTAGACCAATGTAACTTCATTCTCATTTACATCGATAATTCTGTCCGGTTCCTCTCCATCCACATATGCCTTGATTCCGTCCAATTTCATTTTATAATTTGTTGTAACTCTGATATGAGCTTCATACTCATTACCTTCCTCAAAAACAGAGTTCTCAACAGCAAGGTCTTTTCCGGCAGTTACGTTTTTCCAACAAACTCCCCATTTTTCAACTTCTGTAGATGACATCACAGGATAATAGTATTCACTAAACCATACCGTAATATAATCCGGGGCTGATCCCACTTTGGGCTTTTCAAGATCATAGAGATAGATAGATTGCACTATATCATTAACGAGTTCATCATCACGCAGAGTGAGCGGAAGATTCTCGCTATTCTTTTTAAGCGGACCATAACAGCTTTTAACAAAACCTGTTCTCCACACATTGGAGAAATAGCCTGAGTCGCTTGGCGTGTGTCCGTTTATGGTAATTTTGCTTTGGTCAAAATTACCATTTTCATCTTTGGTAAAATCATATCCGTCTTTTGCCTGCATACGGAAATAAATTTCGTAATAGTGTCCTTCTTCAAATGTATCGTATGCTTCAAGATGTTCTCTCGTACTCTTATCAAAATAGGAAAGTTCTGTTACCTCCCAATCCACATTGCCATTTTCCGCATAGCCTTTAAAAAACGGAGCAGAGCCAACTTCCGGTTCGACAATATTGAAATTTACAGCACCAATCTCACCTATACAATCATAACTGATATAATATCCTCGACGATCCTCTCCAAATCCGTCAATGGGTAATGCGTTTGAACCATTTATGATGACAGAATAATCCTTGTTTGTATTGTCAAGCTTGTACCCGGCTTCAGGCTCAATAAATACGCTGAGTCCATATTCGTGACCGACCGTAAAGGTTTCTCCCTTTTTCATATTATGGTTTGCGGTTTCATCATCCCATTCTATACCGTTAATAGCATTTTTATATACATCTTTAAGGTCGGGAATACGAGTCATGAGCCTAACGCCCTCACCCGTAAGTTTTGCATCGTAGGATACAGTTTCGCCTGCCTTTGGTTTGGATATTTCTATTTCAACTCTGCCAACCGGTTTTGCCGTCTCAACCGCCGGGAATGTATAAGACACAACAACCATTGCCCATCGTTGATATTCATAAGCTTTTCCTGCTTCTGCAGTTTTTCCATTTATAGATGCCTTTACATCTGTTGTTGTAGTAGTAGACTTGAATTCATATCCATCATTTGCTTCAAGCCATACATTTACCGTATAGATATGTCCGTCTTCAAAAGCATCACCAGTCTCAAGAAATCTTTTGTCGGTTTCATCATACCATTCAGGCTGACTGAAAATCTTATATGGTTGACCATTTGGAATATCTGCAAAACGGTCAAATTCTGCACCATCAACCGGCTCGTCAATACCAAGTACGACAACCGACTGTATAATATCTGATGCAAAAACGATCGTCGGTATTAAACTTAATATCAATGCAAGGCTAAGTAACGCACATAAAAATTTTTTCATAATACCAGCTCCTTACTTCACGTCATTCTCATCAAAAACATCGCCGCATTCAGGACAGAACTTTGGAGGGTTCATTGGATCTTCAGGTATCCATCCGCATTTATCACATTTATAAAGCGGAGCACCTTCCGGTCTTTTACTGCCACAATTCTGACAGAACTTGCCCTGATTTACTGTGCCACAAGTACAAGTCCAACCATTAACTTCGGGCTTTTGCTTTCCGCAATTCTGACAGAACTTGCCTGTGTTGTCTGCTCCGCATTCGCACTTCCAAGTGGTTGTGCCAACATTGACCGCTTGATTCTGCATTGTAGGCTGATTTTGTCCACCGCCACCTACAAATCCCGTCATATTGCCCATCATATTGCCTGCCATACCCATTCCCATAAAGCCTGCCATAGCGCCGTTTTCATTTGCTGCTGCAGTATTCATAGCC
>JAFWWX010000251.1 GCA_017517985.1 Clostridia bacterium
AAGAGAGTGCGTAAAATGATAATCGGTATTTTGATATTTGTTGCAGTATTATTGCTGACAACTTTGATTATTTTTCCACCGAGCAGAGGTAACCTTCCACAATTTTATGATGAGAATGGAAATATACTTGAAAACAGCTTAGCTGAAAAGTGTTATTTGAATGTTGACGGTGCCAACCTCGGAATGATTATTATGGCTAAGGATATCAGCAATCCTGTTCTGTTGGTTTGTGGAGGTGGTCCGGGTATTCCTGAATATTTAATGGAAGATATGTATCCCTCTTCCTTTGCAGATAAATTTGTGGTTTGTTATTTGGAATACAGAGGAACTGGTTTGTCATACAATTCTGAAATAAAAGCAGAAGATATGACAACAGAAAGGTACATATCGGATATTGTTTCAGTAACCGAATATTTGTCAGAAAGATTCGGGCAACAAAAAATATATATTATGGGACATTCTTTCGGTACATATATCGCAATTAAAACAGTACAGCAATATCCCGATTATTATAATGCATACTTTGCTATGTCACAGACCTGTAATCAAAAAGAATCCGAGTATCTGGCATACGACTATATGAAATCACAGTATGAAGAATCAGGTAACACTCAAATGGTCAAAAAATTTACAGAGTGTCCTATACGAGAGTCGGAGGAGATGTACAGCAAATATTTTTCGTCTTCTCTTCGCGATACGGCTATGCATGAATTAGGTGTCGGAACAACAAGAGATATGAATTCTGTAATTACAGGAATATTCTTTCCGAGCTTAAGATGTACCGCTTACACGTGGGAAGAAAGAATAAATATCTGGAATGGTAAAACAGCTTCGAAACAGTTTCCTGTTGTAGATGATTCTATTCATTTTAATGCTTTTGAAGAAGTGCCGTCTTTGCATATTCCTGTTTATTTCTTTGCAGGAAAATATGATTATACTTGTTGCTATGAGTTGCAATATAAGTTTTACGAACACATTGACGCACCCCGAAAAGAGTTCTTCACTTTTGAAAATTCAGCTCATAGTCCGATATTTGAAGAACCGGAAAAATCCTTGGAAGCGATTGAAGAAATTTTAAAATCAGAATAAAAATCGCCGTTGTGTTTATATCACACAACGGCTTTTTCATTATCCTATTTCATCGGTAGTATTGCCGATTACCATTCAAGGGGTTTGGGTTCTCCCAACAAGTTTTTTGTATTTGTCGCGCACGGATTTTCTCTGAAAATGAGGGAGTGTATAGACAAATGCTATGCTTGCTCTCAATGTGAACTTAAAATAAAGTTTGATGTTTTAAAACTTCTGACACTTGCTTTTATATTTATTAATTGATATAGGTGTTCTTACCTTTCAGGTTGAAAAAATCAAGTTGATGTGATATAATAAACGCGTAGTTACAGTTTTACACAAACCATAATGGAGTATTATAGTGCAATATGAAAAGAATACTGATAGTGGAAGACGACACAGCACTTTTATCAGGCTTGTGCCGTGCCTTGACAAGCAAGGATGTTGACACCATAGGTGTGGAAAGTCTGCAAAAAGCAAGAGAACAATTAATAGCAGACAAATTATCTTTGGTTATTCTTGATGTTAACCTTCCTGACGGAAACGGCTTCGATTTTCTCTTGTATATAAAAAACGAATACAATATCCCTGTGATTATGCTTACTGCCAATGACCTTGAATCAGATGTTGTTTCAGGACTTGAAGCAGGTGCTGACGATTATATAACAAAGCCATTCAGCCTTGCAGTCCTTCGTGCGAGGGTAAATACACAACTTCGCAAGCCTATCCTCAAAACAGAAAACAATAAATTTATCGACGGCTTCTATGTCTTTGATTTTGATAATATGGAATTTTATGTTGACGGAGTATCTACCGAACTCAGTAAAACAGAGCAGAAACTCCTGCGCATTCTTACAGACAATGCAGGTATAACGCTTTCACGCGATAAGCTTGTAGACAGAATATGGACGGACGGCGCTGAGTATGTTGACGAAAATGCTTTGTCGGTAACAATAAAGCGACTTCGTGATAAGCTGAGTGCAAAGAACTGTATTAAAACAGTATACGGAATAGGATATATGTGGGTAAAGAAAGATGAAAAATGATACCATATTATTTGCAGTTCTGATTATTATTGCAATTCTGGCAATCGCTTACGCAATTTATTGCCGTATCAGAATGAACAGACAGATTAAAAGACTTGATGAAATGCTTGACAAGGCTATTGACGGAAGCTTTACGGAAAGTTGTTTTGACGAGTCACAGCTTTCATATATCGAGAACAAAATGTGGAAGTATCTTTCCTCCTCTGAAATTTCCGCACGGAAAACTGCTGAAGAAAAGTCAAAAATCAAGACCCTCATTGCTGACATTTCCCATCAGACGAAAACGCCTGTTGCAAATATACAGCTTTACTCCGAACTTCTTTCGGAAAGCGAGCTTTCATCGGAGCAAAAGGAATACTCCCAGCGTATCTCGGCACAGTCAGAAAAGCTTACCTTTCTCATAACTTCACTTGTAAAACTGTCGCGACTGGAAACAGGAATAATCGCTCTTTCTCCAAAGAAAAATGCTGTTGCGCCTATGCTTTGTGAGGTTATGTCTCAGGCAAAGGTTAAAGCTGATGAAAAGGGCTTGTTTCTTACGCTTGAATGTGAATCACAAGAAGCTGTATTTGATGAAAAATGGACAACCGAAGCTATCTGGAATATTGTTGACAACGCTTTGAAATACACCGACAATGGTGGTGTTAAAATTGTTGTTAAGGAATATGAAATGTTTGTCTGCATTGAAATTTCCGACACGGGACGAGGTATTCCCGAAGCTGAACAAGCGCAGATTTTTTCACGCTTTTACCGTTCGGAAAATTCATCCCCGGAAGAAGGACTCGGCATAGGTCTTTACCTTGCAAGGCAGATTATTTCATCGGAAAACGGCTATATCAAAGTTGCCTCCGAAAAAGGAAAAGGCTCTGTTTTCTCCGTATTTCTTTCAAAACTG
>JAFWWX010000252.1 GCA_017517985.1 Clostridia bacterium
AACAATTTCCTCTTGTGTTCTTATTTTAGATGCAACACCGATGCAAAGCTTATCGATAGTATCAGTAGTTGTGCTTCCGACAGTAAAGCTTACCGAATCCAAACGGTTCATATTTTTCTGCGCATTATTTGTAAAATAATCCTGATGAATTTCCGTATTTATATCCATACCGTCATAACTGATTTTTTTCAGTTCACCGGTGCTCCAGTCATTATATTCTGTCGTGTAAATATAAGGTGTATAATTTACAATTACCTGTTTTCCTGTGTTTAAAAGTGCCCAGGCTTTGAGATACTCTACAACATTTGTGTATGTTTCTCCATTGTATTCAAGCGGAAAAACAAGGGGTGTTTTCGTGGTGTTTGAATAGTTTTTATCCTTATCTGAAAATTCAGTGTATATGATATTGGCAGCTTCTTCATCACTCATCAAAGGCTTTTCGGGTTCGTCAGTTTCTTCTCCTTGAACCACAGTAATTTTACATACAGGAGCGATAATAGGGCAATCCATTTTAACTTCTTCATATGCACTCCAATCCATAACGGTATCTTTAACTGTACCTGAAGCTGTTATATAATATGTTCCTTCATTCTCAAAGGAAAGAGTAACATTTCCGTTTGCGTCAGTTGTTTTTTCAGGTGTTGCAGAGAATACTCCGTTATTCCATATACCGATAGAGATGCCGTTAAGAGGAGCAGGAGTCAAATCTTCCGGCATATATGCCATGCCATAAAAACCTTTTAAGTTGAGTTTAAATTCTTCATTCGCTTTAACTTCTTTTTCAGTTGTATCAAAAAATGAGTACCAATCAGCATAACAACCGGATTCGTCTGCGTTAATTGACGCTGTCAAATAGTCACCGGATTGAATTTCAGCTTTATCCACAGTGGTTGTATTACAAACATCATTTGTAAAATTCAGAACGTTATCAGTTTCTGCACCCCAAAGTTTTTTCACCGTTCCATTAGGGGCAGAGTAACCGCTTTCGCTGTTATATGCTTTATGCGCTGCAACAAGTGCATCATCAAATGTTAGTTTGCCGTCACCATTTGTATCAGTTACCGAAACTTCACGGTTTGCCATAATACTTCCGTCATTAGCGGATGCAATAACACCTTTGTTACTTACAGTAAGATATACTGTTGCTGTTGCTGCATCATTTTCTGCTAATACCGATGTCGGGACTACACTAAACAGAATCATAAGTGTTAATAATAAACTTAAAATCTTCTTCAATTTGTTTCATTCCTTTCGTTTTGTTTTTCAAATCCATACTTATTTCTCTCATTACTTCGTTCCAAGCACCCAATCTTTTCACAAAATATGTATATCCGATTGTGTTTGTCGGGTTAAGCCTTTTACCGTGCTTTGCCTTTAATTGCTTTAAATATTCATAAAGCTCTGCATCGGTATCGTTTTCGTGTAACTCTCTAAACTCATTTTCAAGCTTTACACGTTCAGGTTTTTTAAGTTCCTTCAAAAAATTCTTTTCAGCTTGTTTTTTGTGATGATTGATTGAGCCGTGATTGATGACAGATTTTGAATTTTCTGTCCAATTCATTTTCTGCTCTTTTTGGGTCCGCTTTTGGCTTTTTTCTTTAAGTCCTGCCCGTTCTAAAATGCGAGGCCATGGACCAAGCCTTTGCTTCAAGTATGTGTGCCCGATAATATCCTCTTTCTTCGGACATCTGCCAAGCTCTTTTGAACATTTCACGAGATATGCGATAAGTTCATCGTCTGTATCGCTTTTGTGTGTTCTTGCAAATTCTGCTTCTTGTTTTTGAAGCGTTTGTAAATTATCTGCTATGTTTTTCACCTCCGGTTTTTCTTACCGCAGGCAATAAAAAAACTGCGGCAATTTTTCTTTCAAAAAATTACCACAGCTGAGTTTTTCTGTGATGAATCACAATTCAGATGAGAATATGGGACAAAGCCCTGAAATATTACATTTCAGCACCTCAATCTGAAAACATCATTCCTATGCAAATGCGCACTTACGGAATAACATCAAAGCAGGTCTTGTGACTCGCACCATATAGACTGATTCGTCCGCATTTTTATACCCTGCCTTCTCAGTTTCCCAATGACTATCTTTCGATAACGGATATAAAAACATTCGATGCACACACCGACAGTTTAACCGCAGGGGATTCTCACCCCATTCCCTTTCCACCGATTATGCCTTGCAGATAGAGCCTTTGCGACATAATCAACACTCTGTGTGAATGTATTAAATTTAGAATATCACATTCCTTGCGTTTTCTCAATGCTATATGTATGCAAAAAGTTTGCAAATATTAACATTTTTGCAAAGAATCGATATTATGTCATAAATTTTATCACATATATGACAAAAAATCAATGCACAAAACAAACATATTTTATTCAAAAACAAATATTGGGGCATTACGCCTTACCTTTAAGTACATTTACTACTTTTATTCCTTTTCTTTTCGCATAATCAACTGTATTTTTAGTTCCGCTTTTCTGGCCATTAAAAACAGCTATTACAAGATTTGACCGGTCAACCATCCACTCATTTCTGACCTGATAACATCCGGTGAAGTAATGGTCATTGATTTCTTTGACAATGTCTGCTTTTTTAATTATTTTATTAAATCTCATCTTTTCTGTCATACTGCGTCTGCTCTCGAATTTTGGATGAGGCAATGCACATATCAGGTGCAAATCCTTGTTTGTTTTCTTTCTATTTAATACAATTTCTGCAGCCCATATATCCGTTCCCATTGCCATACCAGTTATAAAAGTTGAATA